>JAAYMP010000145.1 GCA_012521315.1 Bacillota bacterium | reverse complement strand
TGGCCAAGCAACTTGGGGTTTCGGAAGTTACGATCAGGATGGACCTTGATGTCCTTGAAAAGCAAGGTTTGCTGTTCAGGACCCATGGTGGTGCGATCCTGAATCCCAAGACCGGTTATGAGCGGGCTTATCAGGATGAGGAATTATCCTTTCCGGAAGAGAAAAGAAGAATTGGTTGGCGTGCTTCGCAACTGGTTTCCGAAGGGGATACCATCATCCTTGATGTGGGGACGACCGTAATGGAAGTGGCGCGCCAACTTGTCCGGTACAAGGATCTTACCGTCGTGACCAACGCTTTAAATGTGGTCACCTGGTTGGAGAATTATGTGGGGATTTCCGTAATTGTGACGGGTGGAACCCTGCGTGCAACCCAACATTCGCTGGTGAATCCTTATGCCGATTTTGTGCTCGAACGCGTCCATGCGGATCTTGCTTTTATTGGGGCTAATGGGATTGATGTTCGTTATGGGGTGACTAATGTGAACATTCCGGAAGCGGAGATGAAGACCCGCTTCCTTAAAGCATCGCGCCGGCGGATTCTGGTGGCTGATTCCAGTAAGATCGGGAACGTTGCCCGCGCCAAAATAGGCAATCTTGACGATTTTGATTTACTGATCACGGATGACCAGGCCGATCTAGAACAGGTACGGTTGATTCAAGAAGCCGGTTTACCGGTGGAATTGGTTTAAGATCGGTCATCGAAAGGGAAAAGGGGGAGCAGAGGATGGCCCAGGAAGACACCTTCAAAAAGGAAGTTATCACCAAAAGCGACGGCCGTTACCTGATTTATTATGATTTTGCTTCCGCGTCCGGTGACCAGGAGAAAACACAAAAGAAAGGCGAAGAAAGGAAATGAGAAATTGTCTGAATTACGTTGGCATCCGTTTTTAGAGGAGTGGGTGATCACCGCCACCCACCGGCAGGACCGGACCTTTCTTCCCCCCTTGGACTACTGTCCTTTATGTCCGACCAAACCCGGTGGGTTTCCGACGGAGGTACCAAGGGACGATTACGATATAGTGGTTTTTGAGAACAAGTTTCCGTCGTTGCAAAGAATCCCGCCTGAACCCGCCGTCGAACCGACGGCAATCTCTCCGGTGGCGCCGGCGATTGGCATCTGTGAAGTTGTCCTTTACTCGCCGAAGCACACGGGGAGCCTGGCTACTATGCCGGTGGGGCGGATTCGTAATCTCATCCGCGTCTGGCAGGACCGGTATGAAGAATTGGGGACCCGGCCCGAGATCAAGTATGTTTTTATCTTCGAAAACAAAGGAGAAGCGGTTGGGGTTACGCTTCACCATCCCCACGGCCAGATTTACGCCTTTCCTTTCATCCCACCGAAGATCCAAACCGAGCTGAACGCTTCCAGGAAATACTTCACCAGGCACGGGAGATGCCTCTTTTGCTCGACATTGGAGGAAGAGTATTGGGACGGGCGGCGTATTGTCTTTGAGGGCGAGCGGTTTGTTGCCTTCATTCCTTTTTTTGCCCGTTATCCCTACGAAGTGTATCTGGCGCCGAAAGCACACCTGGCTTCCATGGCGGAGTTTACGCCGGAAGACCGGTCTGATTTGGCTTTGGTCTTAAAGGGATTACTCCTGAAGTACGATGTCCTCTTCAACTTACCCTTTCCATACCTAATGGTGGTGCATCAAGCGCCAACGGATGGAGGGCATTATCCCCACTATCATCTTCATTTTGAGTTTTATCCCCCGCACCGGACAGCCGAAAAATTGAAGTATTTGGCCGGGTGTGAATCCGGAGCCGGGACTTTTATCAATGATACGTTGGCGGAGGAGAAGGCCGTTGAACTGCGGGGAGTCGGGCCCCAGAGTCTTGATAAGGTGGCCCGTTTAGACAGGGGGGAAGAAGCATGAAGCGCGAGGTGGCAATGGTCACGGAGGCTTTTGCCAAGGTCTTCGGGGATACGGACGGGCTTACCATTGTGCGGGCGCCGGGCCGGGTAAACCTTATTGGGGAGCATACCGACTACAACGATGGTTATGTTTTTCCGATGGCCATCGGGTATGATATTGTAATGGCGGCCCGTAAACGCCCGGACCAACTGGTCCGGATTCATGCGTGCGATTACGAGAGGATGGTGGCCTTTTCCTTGGCGGAGCCCATCGCGTATGATTCCGAAGAACCCTGGAGCAACTATCCCCGGGGGGTGCTGTGGGCGCTGCAAGAGGCCGGCGTAAAGCTGAGCGGAATGGAGATCGCTTTTTTGGGAACGATTCCGCAGGGTTCCGGCTTAAGTTCTTCCGCTGCTTTGGAAGTGGCAACCGCCGTTGCCGTTAAGCACTTGACCGGGTTTGAATTTACCCTGCCGGAACTGGCTTTACTTTGCCAAAGGGCGGAGAATTATTTTGTGGGGATGAAGTGCGGGGTTATGGACCAGTTTATTTCCCTCCTCGGACGGGAGGGGTATGCGCTGTTGATTGACTGCCGGACTTTGGCTTACGAACGGATCCCGCTCGAACTGGGGGACTACCGGATCCTGGTCTGCCACAGCGGCGTCAAACATCGTTTAGTTGATTCGGAATACAACCGCCGGCGGCAAGAGTGTGAAAGCGGGGTACAGGTTCTGGCCGCAGAATTCCCACCGGTAAGGGCGTTACGGGACGCGGATTTAGAGATGCTCGCGGCTTGCCGGGAAAGAATGGCTCCCGTGATTTACAAACGTTGCCGCCATGTGATCACGGAGAACGAACGGGTTTTAAAGAGTGTTGCAGCGCTTAAAGCCGGTGATTTAAAGCGCTTTGGCGAGTTGCTCAACCAATCCCATGATTCTTTACAGCAGGATTATGAGGTAAGTTGTGCCGAAATAGATCTCTTAGTGACGTTGGCGCGTAAAGTGGAAGGGGTTTTGGGCGCCCGGATCACCGGCGGCGGGTTTGGTGGGTGTACGGTAAACCTTATTCATGCCGATGCCATCGGCGAATTCACCCGGCGGGTTCTGCCGGAATACCATAAGCAGACCGGGATCGAGGCCCAAGTCTATATCAGCACGGCCGCCAACGGCGCAGAAATTTTATAGGATTGGGGCGAGAAACATGAAGGTGCTGGTGGCCGGAGGAGCCGGTTACATCGGCAGTCAAGTTGCTTTGGATCTGGCCCGGGCAGGGCACGAACCGGTAGTCCTGGACAATCTCGCCAAGGGACACCGGGAAGCCGTCCTACGGGGGACTTTTGTGCAAGGAGACATCAACCGGTTTGATCTGGTGACGAAGCTGATGGAGGATGAAAAGATCGAGGCGGTGATCCACCTGGCCGCCCACAGTCTGGTCGGGGAGTCGGTGCACAACCCGGCCAAATACTTCCGGAACAATATCGCCAACGGCCAAGTTTTATTGGATGCGATGGTGGCCAGCGGAGTGAAATATCTTGTTTTTTCGTCAACGGCCGCCGTCTACGGCGAACCGGAACGGGTCCCCATCCCCGAGGATCACCCGAAAAACCCCACCAATCCCTACGGCTTTTCCAAATTGACCTTTGAAGGAATGCTCCGCTTTTACGATGAGGCTTATGGCTTGCGGTATATTTCATTGCGTTACTTTAACGCGGCCGGGGCCGACCCGGTAGCGGAGATCGGTGAAGATCATGACCCGGAGACCCACCTGATCCCCATCGTGTTAAAGACCGCCCTGGGGATTAGGGAACATCTCCAGTTGTACGGGACGGATTACCCAACTCCGGACGGGACCTGCATCCGCGATTATATTCATGTGGCCGATCTTTCCCAAGCCCATCTGTTAGCCTTGGAAGCCCTTGCCGGCGGGAAGGAATCGACCATTTATAACCTGGGGAACGGCCAGGGCTACTCCAATAAAGAAGTGATCGAGACCGCCCGCCGGGTGACGGGGAAGGAGATCAAAGTCGTCGACGCGCCGCGGCGGCCGGGCGACCCGGCGGTGCTGGTTGCTTCGTCCGCCAAGATCCAGGCGGAACTGGGTTGGCAGCCGAAATACCCGGAATTGGACCGGATCATCGCGACCGCCTGGCGGTGGCACCAGCGACATCCTAATGGATATTAAGTAGCCGGCGGTATCCTTTGGTGCCGCTTATAATTCTGAAGATAATGACCCCTAAAATCCCTTGGGTTTGTGCCTATCAAGCACAACCAAGGGTTCTTTATTTTATGTGCTCTGAGATAAACCGTTGTAATATTCTTTAATGCAGCAGTCCTAGGTTTAAACCTAGTACTGTATCTTAAAAACAGTAAAAGTCAGTTAAAGTACCTGAAGTTGGACCGGACTTTAGTGACTGCATGGCGGTGGTACAATGGCATAAGCGACATCCCTACGGGTATTAAAGGAGAAAAAAACACAGAAGGGAAATGATTACCAAAGGAGGAAAATTAAGGAAAAAATTTGGTGGGTGGATTAGGATGACAGCTGAAATTGCCGTATTAAATAAACACGCGGTTGCTTTGGCAGCAGATAGCGCTGTCACTAATTATTACTTAAAATAGGGGGGTTAAAAAGAAAGGGGAGGTTCTTTTGAAAAGATTGGATCCGACTGAATTTTACGTTGAGTATTTAAAAAGAACAGTTACTTTACCTGGGAAAGAGGAGCAAAAAAAGGAAGATAATCCAAAAGAAGAAATCAAAAGAGAATTGCGTAAAGCATTTGAAAAAGATAAAGAAAAGAACTGTTGTCTGTTGTGAACATTTTACTGTGCCGAATTCTTAAACCCCGAACGCTGTTTGGGGTTTTTTCTTTTTTCTGTTGGAAAGTGTGGGGATTGGTTTCAGATTATTCAAAGATTAAATTGTGCATGTGTTTTTGGATTTGGCATTAGGTTAAAGCAGGTTGATGGTTTAAACCCAAAATAGTTGGTGCGGTGTGAAAACTGTTTCAAAAATAACTATTTCACTATTTCAAGTCCAAGGCGCATAAACATTGGAGGTCTTGATTTGACGTAGAATATTAGCTCTTATCAGGGTTTAGAGAACCCTTTGGTTAAAAGACTTTTTTCAGATTCTCCATGCCGTTCGTTGGACGAACCCCTAGAGAAAATAGCCCAGCTTAGGAATATTGTTGTTCATTGACTATTTATAGCAGTACATCATGCATCCGGCCGCCAAAACCGGGGTACGGAAAGCGTGGAAGGAAAATTCTTCCCAATGGCGAAGAATTGAGAGAGTACCCAACCAACACCCAGTCTTCCTTTTCGAGGTGGTTTTATCCGTTGCCCATTTTATTTCAAAGGAGGATCTGCGATGAAGATTGACTTTTCCCAAAAAGAAGTGTGGTTTGTGACCGGAAGCCAACATCTTTATGGCGAAGAAACCCTAAACAAAGTGGCCGAACACTCGCAAATAATCGCGAAGAGTTTGTCGGAGAACAGCAAAATTCCGATTAAAGTGGTTTTCAAGCCGGTGCTCACCTCTCCGGAGACCATCTTGAACCTGTGTATTGAAGCCAACAGTTCCCCCAACTGCATTGGCCTCATTACCTGGATGCATACCTTTTCTCCGGCCAAAATGTGGATTGCCGGCTTAAACATACTCCAAAAACCTTTGGTGCATCTCCACACCCAGTTCAACCGGGAGATTCCCTGGTCGGCTATTGACATGGATTTCATGAATCTCAACCAGTCCGCCCACGGGGACCGGGAATATGGGTTTATCTGCACGCGCATGGGGAAAGCCCGCAAGGTGATCGTCGGTTACTGGCAGGATGAGGATGTCATTGAAAAACTGGCGATCTGGATCCGGGCGGCGCTGGCTTGGAATGACCTCCAAGGGGCCAAATTTGCCCGTTTTGGCGACAACATGAGAGAAGTTGCCGTCACCGAAGGCGATAAGGTGGGGGCCCAGATTAAACTGGGGTTTTCCGTCAACGGTTACGGCCTGGGCGATCTGGTTAAATACTTGGAGGCGGTCAAAGAGGACGAGATCAAGGCGTTGCTTGCCGAATACGAAACCAAATACCAGATCCAGCCGGAGCTCAAACCCGGCGGCGCCAAAAGGGACGCTTTGGTCGAAGCGGCCAAGATTGAACTGGGGATGAAAAGATTCCTCGAAGCGGGCGGCTTCAAGGGATTTACGACCACATTTGAGAATTTAACCGGCTTAAAACAGTTACCGGGGTTGGCGGTCCAACGCTTAATGGCCTCCGGCTACGGCTTCGGCGCCGAGGGGGACTGGAAAACTGCGGCGCTGGTCCGGGCCATGAAGGTTATGGGCCATGGTCTGAACGGCGGTACCTCCTTTATGGAGGATTATACCTATCACCTTGTGCAAGGCAACATGAAAGTGTTGGGCGCTCATATGCTCGAGGTTTGTGAGTCAATCGCCGCCGGCCAGCCCAGGCTGGAGATCCATCCGTTGTCCATTGGCGGAAAAGCCGATCCTCCGCGCCTGGTCTTTAATGTTCCGGCCGGCCGGGGTGTCAACGCCTCCCTTATTGACCTGGGCAGCCGCTACCGCCTATTGGTCAATGATGTTGAAGTGGTGGAGCCCGAGGCGGATCTGCCGAAATTGCCGGTGGCGCGGGCCCTGTGGATTCCGCTGCCCAACTTGCAGATCCATGCCGAAGCTTGGATTCTGGCCGGCGGCGCCCACCATACCGGATTCAGCCAGGCGATTACCAAGGAGTATTTGGAAGACTTTGCCGAGATCGCCGGGATCGAATTGGTGCTAATCGACGAAAAGACCGATATTCGCCAGTTCAAGAATGAATTGCGTTGGAACGAACTTTATTACCAACTGAACAGATAACCCGAAACCAAATAATTCAGCCGGGCGAAATATAAAGGCGGTGAAGTTGCGACTTCACCGCCTTTGCTTTGTTCATGTGGAAATGTCTTTCTTCCGGCAGGGATATTGACAAAGCAAACGACCACGCTACTCGGTGTAGATCTTTACATCCACATTGAAGTTGGGGAGGAGGAACGCGTCCCGGTCCTCGATGCTGATTTCGACCGGAATGACTGTTTCCCCGTTATCTTTGATTGCCACTTCCGAACGGCGAACCACTTTCCTATGGTAGGTCCGGGTGTAATCGGCAACCGGGGTGATCACGGCTTCGGCTCCGGGGCGGAGATCTTTAATAAACTCTTCGGCGATGTTGGCTTTTACCACCAAACTGTCTAGATCGATGATGCTTAACACCTTGCGCTCCACGGTCAGGAGATCGCCTTCGGCATAGCCGATCTCATAGACGACGCCATTTTTGATGTTGGAGATCACCGCATCATTACGGATAAAAGTCTGGTCCAGTTTCTTTCTGAGCATGGCCAGCTTTTCTTCGAGGAGGGTAATCTTCTCCTTTTGAATGCTGAGGCCGGTCACTTCCTGTCCGGAACTTTGCATCACCGGCTTCTGGATCAAAGCCAACTCGGCTTTTAGCTTTTTTATTTCCTCTTCCTTTTCGCGCCGGAGATGCTCGTAGGAACGGTTCAGGTCGGCGACGGTTTTTTCTAAGGCTGCTACTTCGCTGGCCGGAATGGCCTGGATCTTTAGTAACTTCTTTTTCATTTCCAAGTCTTGACGGGCTTTGGCCAGATCCGACCGGATTTGGCTCAGTTCATAGCCACTCTCCTGGGTCAATTGGGCTTCTTTCTCCGCGATTTCGGCGGTTAGTCGGGTTAATTGACTTTCCGTTTTTTTCAGTTCATAACAGGCGTTTAGTAATTCAAATTCCGTTTTACGGATCTCGGTGTGGTATTCTTCCACATCCAACGAGAGCAGGGCTTGGCCTATAGTTACCGGCTCTCCCTCTTTTACATAAAAACGACGGACGCGGGCCGGAAAATCGATGTTAATATTCATCACCGCGTTGGCCTTAATGAGGCCGAAGGCCTCAATGCACGGTCTTTCTGCAACCACCGGCCGCTCATCCACCGCTTGGCTCTCTTTTGGCGGCTTTTGGTTTCGTCCCGCCCGGAACAGGGCGATTCCAGCTACCACGGTAAGCAAAAGGATGATAAGGATCATTCCTTTTTTCTTCATTTATTCTTCCACCTTTCCGTCCCGCATATTAATGATTCTTTGGCCATATGCAGCCGCCTCCATTGAATGGGTGACCTGGACGATGGTCTTGCCCTGAACCTGATTGATCTTTTGCAGCAGGGCCATTATTCCCATACCGGTCTTGGTATCTAAATTACCGATGGGTTCATCGGCTAGGATAATATCGGGCTCATTAATCAAAGCCCGGGCGATGGCAACCCGTTGTTGCTGCCCGCCCGATAATTCCCGGGGGGTATGCCGGCGCCGATCCGCCAGGCCAACGGTTTCCAGGATCTCATCCAACCGGTTGCGGTAGGCTTTAAGCGGTTTGCCGTCCAACAAAACCGGAAGCATGATGTTCTCCTCCACATTCAAATTGGGGACGAGATTATAGAATTGAAAGACAAAGCCCACGGTCCGTCGGCGGAACACGCTTTCTTCCTTATCGGTCATAATAGATAAATCTACCTCCTTGACCCTGACCCGACCGGAGGTTGGCTTATCCAGACCACCCATGAGGTAAAGAAGGGTGCTTTTTCCGGAACCGGAGGGTCCCATAATGGAGACAAATTCTCCTTCGTTGATAGTAAGATCGATCTCTTTTAAGACTTCAACCTCCACTTCTCCCAGTTTAAAGGTTTTACATAGCTTAAAGGTTTCAATGATGGGCGGCAAGTAATCACCTGCTTACTATTCATATTTAAGGGCAGTCACAATATCCAAATTAGAAGACTTAAAAGCCGGGCTGGTGGAAGCCGTCACCGTGATCAAGACACCGGCCAGGATGGAAGATAAGTAAAGCGAGAGTGAGTGGTGGAGCGGAATATCAGCGGCGACGGCCTTCATAATCAGCGGTGAAATCGAGATCAATAATGATCCGGACAAAACGCCAATGATCCCCCCAATCAGGCCTCCGGTTAACGCTTCGATGAAAAACATCTTTATGCTTTGGTTTTTGCTCATGCCGATCGAACGTAAGAGGGCCAAAGAACGTTGACGTTCAAGAAAACTGATGATTAAGTTATTGAAAACCCCAAAGGTCCCAATGACCAAGGCCAACAGGGAAAACCCCCGCATCACCCGGAACATGCTGGCGTTGGCTTGGATATTTTCCGCTTCCAATTCAGCCATTGTAGAGACGTACGGGCTTCTTCTTTTCAGTTGTTCTTTTATGGTAGTACTGACAATAGCCGGATCTTTGTTGGTTTTGATAAAAAGGTCATCATAATATTGCCGGTTCATATCCAATTTTAGATACCGGTCCGCCATCAAGGCAAAACTCCCGTTCCACATCAGGGAATCAAAGAAGCCGATGATTTGGTACTTCCTTTCGCCGCGGGTCATTTTTAGCACCAAAAAATCACCCTTTTGGACCTGCCATCTTTCCCGTAGGGTGTTACTGATTAGAATTTTTCGTCCGGTGTCCAGTTCCGCCAGGAGGGTCGGGTCGACATTGATTGCCCAGTAATCCAGGTATTTGTATTGATTCACCCCATGTACCAGATTAATCCGGTCCTTTAGGTTGGTGATTTCTACATAATTAGCGGTGTAGATTCCATAGGTGGCTTCTACTCCGTCGATCTTGCGGAGCAGGGCTTCGGTCCCACGGTCAGCCTGCCAAGTCCATAACCAGATCTGAAATTTTCCATCCCGGTAGAAATTGGTTACTTCCTGGGCTACGCTTATGCTGATCGTGTTTATCATTAATAAGCTGGAGATCCCGATTGCCAGGAGCGATATGTTATTGAGGATTCCTTTATTGTCCCTCAGGTTTTTCGCGGCTAAAATCCCTTCGTTCCCAAAAAGGTAAAGATAAACCCGGGCAAAAACCGTCAGAAAAAGGTTGGTTAAGGTGGGGATGAGCAAAATAAACCCGATAATCGAAGCGAAGATAAGGATCATACTGGTCGGTAAAAACAGTCGAAACGGGACAAAGGGCGGAAGCGATGCTGCCGCGCCGATCAGCACCATTCCGGTTATGATTTGCCATCTTTTCTTTTCCTTAGGTTTACTGTTTGAATTTAAGATAATTTCCTTAACTGGGATTCTCGAGGCTTTTAGGATCGGAACCAAGGAGCTGATGAAGGCAATCAGAATGGCCAGAACAAAGGCGGCACCCAGTTGTGGCGGTGAATACCGCAGAGTAGGGGTAACGTTGCGCAAGAATTCAGGAAGAATCTGCAACATGATGAGGTAAAGGACCCCAATGCCCAAGCCGCAGCCGAGAAGACCACCGATCACTCCGTACATGATACTTTCGATCATCAGCACCAGGCTGGTCATTTTTCGCGTGGCGCCGATACTGCGAAAGGTACCGATCACCGGTAACCTTTCCCTGGTGATTACTTTAAAGGAGGTATAGATAATATAAACCGCCATAAAGAGGACAACGGTCCCCATCATCTGGAACGAGGTGGTTAAGGATTTTGAGTATTCTTCCATCTCCCGGCCGGTAATGGTCTCCCGTACCTGGTAGCGGGGATAAGCTTCGCTAAGTTTCTGGATAAGTTCCCCTTTCCGCGCGGGATCCCTAACTTTAAGGTAAAGGGTGGCTACCTTCCCCCGGGCATTCAGGATGGTGGCTAAAGTATCAAGGGGAACCACGGCATTGATGTTTTGTCCATCGTATTGGAAAGGACCGACTGGCTCCGCCAGAGCGGTAATTAAGAATTTGCGTTTGGCGCCGAATACTTCAATTTCCAGATAATCGCCGAGCTTTAGATCGTATTCCTCCGCCGTCCGTTTACTGAGAATAATTTTATTCCCTTGAAAGGGATAGAGCTTCCTTTGGGCGACGAGGAAGAAGGGGTTCATCTTCTGTAATTCGGGTAAGGTAAACCCTTTTACCCCTAGGCGAAGGGTTTCTTGATTAACAATTAAATTACCACCGGTTTCGATGGAACCAACAATATACTCGAGGTCATTGGCGAACCTTTCGGCTTGATGCTTATAAAAAAAGTTGGAAGGGGAGTTATGGGTGGCGTATATCAACAGATCGGCGGTTCCGTAGTAAACTTTCATCCTTTCAATAAACAAGTCTTTGGCCGTGTCGGAAAGGGCTTCCGTGGCAAAGAATAAGGCGGAGGAGAGCATCACGGAAATAAGGATCAGTAGAGTCCGCAGTTTTTTCTCCCAGATGTTTTTTAAAACGAATTTGATGATGATGCCCACAAATTATCTTCCTGTTCTTCCTGCGGCGCGTGATGGCCACTGGCAATTTAATTAATATTTACCGTTAGTTTTATTATACAGTAACAATATACCACGACAAAAGGAAAATGTGGAGGAAGAGGATGTAAAATGAGGACTTGGGGTATGTCTATTAATTTTTTTCCTTTTTTCAACGCTCTTGGGCTATTGGCCATGGTATGTATATGGGGAGCAAACATGGTGCCGAAGAGATCCAGGAGTTTGCTTTGTCTGCGGCCCGGGTCAGCCAATGAAATGTTGGCGCAGTTCCGCAATGCATGGCCGAAAAACGCCTTGACGAAGAAACGAAGATGTGTTACTATAATTTTTGCGTATGGTGGGCGTAGCTCAGTTGGTTAGAGCGCCAGGTTGTGGCCCTGGAGGTCGAGGGTTCGAATCCCTCCGTTCACCCCAACATGATAAAGAGGGCAATTTGCCCTTTTTTGTTTTCGTGCGCTATTGGAATTGCCCTGCCGGTCATGGTCAATCTAAGGTCCACGCGAAGGGAGAAGAAACAAGGTATTTTTTGTGCCACCTTAAAATATGTTGTGGTCAGAAATACCATCCCTTGACTCTGGAAATGATACCCGGTGAGACCGATAATTTCAGAAGAAGGTGAAAGCGTGGACTGGAAGGTTTTCTTTTTCTCGTTATGTACGATTTTTTTTGCCGAACTAGGGGACAAAACACAACTGGCCGTCTTCTCGCTGGTTTCGCAATCCCGGGCACCATGGGCGGTCTTTCTTGGGGCTTCATTGGGCTTGACTTTGGTGACTTTAATCGGTGTGCTCTTTGGGGGAGTATTGGCTAAATATATTCCTCCTCTATATATGCGTTTAGGCGCAGCCTTTCTCTTTATCGGGATCGGGGTTTATACCCTGTGGAAAACCTGGTTGGAGTTTATATAGGAAAACCCATTACGGACGGGGGGAGGAGCGGAGATGACCAAGGGGGACCGCTGGCTGTTCTTGCTCATTGCCGGGGTTGGCCTTTTCTTATTAGCGTGGCAGGCTCGGCCCGCTCCTTTGCCCGACCGGGAGGTCCAGGTCTTTCGCGACGGGGAGCTTCTCTTCAGATTTCCCCTGACGGAGGGGGAGGCCAGGACCGAGCAGGTTGAAGTGGCGGGCGGCGTGGCGACGATCGAAATGAAGGACGGAGCCGTCCGGCTGGTCCCGACGGAGGATTATTTCTGTCCGGAACGGATCTGTCTCCGTACCGGGTGGATTAAACAACCGGGGGAAGCAATCATTTGCGTCCCCAACAAACTGGTGATCAGGATCGAAGGGCGGGAGGATGGTCTCGATGCCGTCATCTGAGCAAAACGGGGTAAACCAAGCCTATCGGGATCTTGCCTTGGTCTATGATGAGATGATGCGGGAATTGGACTACCCGGCTTGGGTTGAGTACGTTCTTTTTTTATACCGGAATCATACTGCTTTCCCCGAGAAAGCTCCTGCCCGTTCGCTTTTGGATTTGGCCTGCGGTACCGGGAGCTTTATGTCGTTGATGATGGAGAAAGGGTGGAAAGTGACCGGAGTCGACCAGTCCCCTTCGATGCTGGCGATCGCCGAGGAGAAGTTGGGGCGTGCCAAGGGAGACTACCGGCTTTTCCAGCAAGACATCCGGGAACTGGACCTTGATGAGCAGTTCCCGTTGATTACCTGCCTGTGCGACAGCCTTAATTACCTTTTGCTTTACGGCGAGTTGCAACAGGTCTTGGTTCACATTTACCAACACCTGTTGCCGGGGGGCGTCGCCATCGCCGACTTGAATACGGAACACAAATACCGGGAGATCCTGGGTGACAACACCTTTTGTGCCTTTTTTGAAAACTCCGCTTATATTTGGGCCAACTATTTGGAACCGGCCGCCCGCTTCTGCCGGATGGAGATTGATTTTTTTGCCCGGGAAAGGGGCGATCTTTTCCGCCATTTCCGGGAGGTCCATTGCCAACGTTGGTATGAACCGGCTGAAATTGAGGAGGCGGCGCGGAAAGCGGGTTTTTCCCGGGTATGTTGTTTTAGCGCTTTTACGCAGCAGCCCTGCCAACCGCAGGATGAGCGGATCTTTTTCGTTTTGACGCGGGAGGCGTAGAACGGCACACCCTTTTTTCCCCCGCATATACTATACCAATGGGGGGAGTCGGGGTGCTGGCGAAAACATCGGAATTAAGAGAACGGGAAGTCATTAATATTTTAGACGGGAAGAAACTGGGTTTCACCAGTGATTTAGAGATTGATCCCGTCACCGGCAAGATCCTTGCCCTGGTCTTGCCGGCACCGGGCCGTTTTCGGTGGCTGCTGGGCCGCAACGAGGAGATTATTATCCCCTGGCGGCAAATCAAGAGGATCGGTTCCGATGTCATCCTGGTTGAACTGCCCGAAAGGGTGGAAGCCAACTCGTACATCGATCTTTCCGGGGGGCATTAGTGCAGCCCCGGTCAAATCTCGCGGCGAACAGCGGGGGTAGGTTGCTGTTTTTTTTGGTCAAGAAACGGACAAGCCTGTTGGCTGGGCGGGCTGGGGGGGAACCGGCGGCCGGATCAGCAAAAAAGGAGGCGGAATAATGGACAAGCCAATAACCGATTTTCATACGCATACCTTTCTCAGCGACGGGGTCCTTTCCCCCATCGAACTGCTTCACCGGGCATTTCTCAACGGGTACCAGGTGATTGGCCTCACCGACCATGTCGGCCTCGGCACGATGGAAAGGGTCCTGGCGGAGCTGCGGGAAGAACGCCGTCTGGCGGAAAAATACTGGGCGCTAAAAATCCTGGTGGGAGTGGAGCTCACCCATGTTCCCGCCGCCGCCGTTTCCGAACTGGCGAAGCGGGCCAAGCATTTGGGGGCGGATCTGGTGGTGGTGCACGGGGAAACCCTGGTTGAGCCGGTGGAGCCGGGCACCGACCGGGCGGCCGTTAGTTGCCCGGAGGTGGACATCCTAGCCCATCCCGGCTTGCTCACGGAAGAGGAGGCGAAGCTTGCCGCCCAAAACGGCGTTTTCCTTGAACTATCCTCCCGCCGGGGCCATAGCCTCGCCAATGGACATGTGGCGGCGCTGGCCAGGAAGACCGGGGCGCCTTTACTGATCAATTCGGATAGCCATGAACCCGACGATTTATTGACGTGGGAGTTCGCGTCCCGGATCGGGCGGGGGGCCGGTCTTGACGCCACCGAACTCAAGCAAGTGATGGGCGAAGCCCCGCAGCGGCTGCTGCGTAAATTAAAAGGGTGCGCCAAGGGTTAACCCCCTTTGGCCGCACCCTTTTTTTTCTGGTCTTTCTGCAGGTCCCACGGGAGAAGGGCTTTCCAGCGGGCTTGGGTCAGAAGTTCATCGAGGGTGGCGCAGACTTCCAAGTACCGGTCCCAGCGGGCGTGTTTCAGGCGTTGACTGATGGCGGCCTGGGTGACTCCTAAGAGCTCAGCCATCTCCACTTGCGTCCGGCCGCGGCGGACCAGTTTGATTGCTTCCCGGTGGGCTTCGCTCCAATTGTTCCGGAGGTCGCTTTCAATGGCGAAAAGCGTGTTTACGGTTCTGGTTAAAAAAGATGAAGGCAAACGGACCACGATATCCTGGTTACCGCGGGCGGCATCTTTTAGCGCCCGGTTGGCGCGGGTCCACGCGGGCCCGCTTTCTTCATAGGCATCCGGGCCAATTTTCCCGCTGATGCTGCCCACACCTAACGCGTAGTTAAAGCGGAACGGATTCAACTCCAAATCAACCAACTGAATCAACTGGATCAGGCGGGGTGTTTCCTGAACCATCAACACCCCTTTTACCTCGTTGTCGTCGGCGTTGAATTTACCGGCGAGAAAAGGGCGGAAAGTGCTATTTAGTAAAGCGGCGGCCTCCTGGAGAATATGGCTTTTGTGGTTTTCCTGGGGCCGCGAACCTTTGTTTTGCAGGGCTATTTTAACCACGGCGTAAAGAGTAGGGGGCAAGTTAACCCCTCCTTCTTTTTTGGAAACTTCTATATATAATTCGCAATCTTTGGGGGAATTCCTTTCGGCGGCGATGGCGGGTTAAGGGGTGAAAATGTTTTAAGTCCGGAGAAAAAAGCGCGCGGGCAGGGAAAAAACTGACCGGGCGCGAATAATGATTGTGCGTTAAAATTACAAATTTTGGTCAGGAGGGAAAGTTGAAGTGAAGGTTGGATATCGCGGAAAGCTTATCCTCTTGTGCTGTTTCCTTACTTTTTTGGCTTTGGCCGTGAGCCTGCCGGGGAACACGGCTTCCTTCTTTGCCGATTTGGAGCTCAACCTGGAAAAACAGATTGGCCGGAGCAGTTACGAAAGCATCTGTACCCAGATGAAAGTGGTTGATCTGCCGGAGGCGGAGATGGAGCGTTTAAATGACATTTTCAACCGTCTGGTCAAGGCTTGCTCCCGCCGTAAAGAATTGCAGTTTAAGCTGACAGTGGTTGAGGAAGATTCGGTGAATGCCTTTGCGCTGCCGGCCGGTTACATCTTTGTCCATACCGGGCTGCTGTCGTACGTGCAAAGCGATGGCGAGCTGGCCGGGGTCCTCGCCCATGAAATCGCCCACGTGGACCGGAAACACGGGATGAGTGCCCTCAAACGACAGTTGGGGATGGCGCTCTTGCTGCAGATCTTGTTAAAGGACGCCAGCGAACAGATTACCAAGATCGGTAATATAGCCGTCAACCTGACCCAGTTGGGTTACGGCAGGGAAGCCGAGTACGAAGCCGACCGCTACGGTGTTTATTTTATGGAGCGGGCCGGTTATTCCCGGACCGAGTTCCTTAGTTTTTGGAACCGGTTGGTTGAGGAGAGTGGCGGCGGGGAGAATCCGGCCATCCTTCAGCTTTTTTCCACCCATCCGCCGACCTCGGAACGGATTAAACGCATAAAGGCGTTACCGCTTACTCCCACTCAATAGTGAAGGGACGGTGCAAGAAAATAACAATTGACGGATGTTGACATATCTTTATAATAATGGTATTATATTAGGTAATACCTATTGGGCGGAACAAGAAGATATAGAAGCATACTCACATCCAATCTCCCTTTAAAGCAGGACGATTACCAAGCGGTCCTGCTTTTTGTTTTGTTCCAGACTACCCTCTTTTATGCAAAGGCATATTCGTTATTGCATTGACTTATATATATTCTCGATATTATAATTACTTTGAAATAGCGACACGAAACATGCTGCTCTTTGCTGTAATATAAATGTTTTTTGCTATTATTCTTTAGATTGTGAAAGGATGAGCAAACCAATGCCAAAAATTGTCATCATTGGTGGTGGTTACGCCGGTGTTTTGACGGCCAAGAAATTGGCCAAAAAATTTAAGAAAGATACGGCAACTTCAATTACAATTATTGACAAAAACCCCTTTCATACCATGCTTACCGAACTCCATGAGGTCGCGGCGGGAAGAGTTGAAGAGGAAAGCATTAGAATAAGCTTTCGCAAGATCTTTGCCGGACGTAAAATCAATTTTGTGCAAGACTTGATTGAAGCCGTTGACCGCCAGCAAAGAAAAGTCCTTGGTCGTAACGGATCGTATGACTACGACTATTTAGTAATAGCGGTAGGTTCCCGCCCAACTTTCTTTGGCATTCCAG
>JAAYMP010000012.1 GCA_012521315.1 Bacillota bacterium | reverse complement strand
TTCCCCTACATCACCGGGCAGTATGGCGGCGGTATCTTTGTCCTTATCTATCTGATCTGCATTGTCGCCTTGGGAATCCCGATCATGACCATGGAGCTGGCGGTCGGGCGGGCGAGTCAAAAAAGCATCGCCACTTCCTTTCAGGTCATGGAGGGTAAAGGGCAGAAATGGCACCTGATGGGGTATGCGGGCGTCGCCGGCAATTATCTCTTGATGATGTTTTACACCACCATCGCCGGCTGGTTGCTGGCTTACTTCTATAAATTCTTGCTCGGCCAGTTCAACGGGCTTGCTCCCGCGCAGGTGGGCGAGTTTTTTGGCCGTTTTATCGCCAACCCGGTCGAATTGACCCTTTGGATGGTCATTACCACCGTCTTCTGTTTTGGCGTCTGCTCCCTCGGTTTGCAGGAGGGGGTGGAAAAGGTGACCAAGGTGATGATGACTTTGTTGTTCGCGCTCATCATTGTGCTGGCCGTAAAGGCCATGACCCTGCCCAACGCCGGGGAAGGCCTCAAGTTTTACCTGCTTCCGGACGTTAACCGCATCCAGGAAAAAGGGCTCTGGGAAACGGTCTTCGCCGCGATGAGCCAGGCCTTTTTCACCCTGAGTCTCGGAGTTGGTTCGATGGCCATCTTCGGGAGTTACATCGGTAAAGAGCGGAATCTTTACGGCGAGTCGATCAACATCGCCACCCTGGACACTTCAATCTCACTGCTGGCGGGGCTTATTATCTTCCCGGCCTGCTTTGCGTTTGGGGTTGACCCCGGCGAAGGGCCCGGCCTGGTCTTTGTCACCCTGCCCAATATCTTCAACGCCATGAGCGGCGGCCAAATCTGGGGAACCCTCTTCTTTCTCTTTATGACGTTTGCCGCCTACTCGACGGTGATCGCCGTCTTCGAAAACATCATCGCCTTCGGGATGGACCTGTGGGGCTGGAGCCGCCGGAAATCGTCCATCATCAACACCTTTTTGTTGATCCTTCTTTCGCTCCCCTGCGTCTTGGGGTTCAATGTCCTCAAGGGCTTCCAACCGCTGGGCGAGGGGACGATGGTCTTGGACCTGGAGGATTTTATCCTCAGTTACAATCTCCTGCCCATCGGTTCCCTGGTCTACCTGCTGTTCTGCGTTACCCGTTACGGTTGGGGTTTTGACAACTACCTGCAGGAAGTCAACACCGGCCAGGGGACTAAGATGCCCCGCGCCTTTAAACCCTATTTCCAGTGGGTCCTGCCGGTGATCATCCTGATCGTGCTGATTCAGGGGTATCTTAACTTCTTTAGTTAAGGAGGAGTAATACAAACTGGTCTACCCCTGGGTCGCGGCGGCTACCCCACGCCACCAGTTCGGCTTGAGCATCGAATTATAAGGTGATTATAAGGTATTATAAGTGTTATAAATTATAAGCGCGGTGGACCGTCCTCCGTTTTCAGGTGTTTCCGGATCCCGGAGATCTGGCCGAAGATCGTCTTGGCCACCTCGGGACGGTTCATCGTGTACAGATGGATGCCGTCCACCCCGCTAGAGAGCAGATCGATGATCTGTTCCGTGGCGTAAGCGATGCCGGCTTCCTTCAACGCCTCCGGATTGTTTTCGTAACGGTCCAAGATCCGCCGGAACTTCGGCGGGATACTGGCCCCGCAAAGGCTGGTAATCCGTTCGATCTGCTTTTTATTGAGGACCGGCATGATCCCGGCCGCCACCGGCACCTTAATCGCCATTGTTTCGAGCTTCTCCCGGAAGGCATAAAAAATATTGTTATCCAAGAACAACTGGGTGATGAGGAAATCCGCCCCCGTCTCCACCTTTCGTTTCAAATGGCGCAGGTCGGCCGCGGCGTTTTCGGCTTCGATGTGGACCTCCGGGTAGCAGGCGGCCCCGATGCAGAAATCCGCCGTGGAACGGATGTACCCAATCAAGTCGGACGCGTATTGAAAATCGGTGGGCGGAGGGGCCGTGCCTTGGTCCGCCGGCCGGTCACCCCTGAGCGCCAGGATGTTCTCGATCTTGACCTTTTGCAAACGGCCAAGGATCGCCGCCACCTCTTCCTTGGTCGAATTGATGCAGGTCAGATGGGCCAGGGCCTCGATCCCGTATTTGTTTTTGATGGTATCGGCAATCTCAACCGTATAGTCGCGGCTTCCCCCGGCGGCACCATAAGTGACACTGATGAAATCAGGCCGCAGATCGGCAAGGGCATCGATCGTCGCGAACACCCCGTCCAGGGGCGAACCGGGTTTGGGGGGGAAGACCTCCAACGAAAAGACGGGTTTGTTTTTGTAACAGTCCTTGATCCGCATTCTATCCTCCTTTCCGCCCGGTGTGCTTCATAATACCATATTCCCACCGGCCCTCTCTTATCACCGGCGATGAGCAAATCGCCTTCCCTCCGGAAGGCGGCGCCGCGGCCTCTTTTGGCGGGCCCTGGCATTGCCGTCAGTTTCCCACCGGTCTTGAACATCTCCCGCCGGGGCCGGGGGGGGCGGAAGAAAAAGGCTGCTTTCGATAAGAAAGCAGCCTTTGGTTTGCCAGGCAAACGATGCACTGTGCAATGCGCGTTTCTTATCTTTCAGGGTTGGTTTTAACCCTGCAGGAATTGACACCGTTGCATTCGAAGGGGAATGCCGGTTGTCGGGCTTCATCGGGCCAGTCCCTCCACCTCTCTTGATAAGACCCATTTATTAACATTTGTTAAATTAAAATATTTTATTAGATTCTACGGTAAACCAAGGCAATTGTCAAGGGCTTCCTTGCCGGGGACGCCGGGCACCATTAAGCGGGACCGAAGAGTCCGGGAAAAGGTAAATCTTGCTTTTCGGCCGATAAATGTGTACTATCTAATTATTAAAACCGAGGTGATCGCCGATGGAGATCCCGCCGGGAGAAGTATTAAGGTACCTGGGTTACCGGAACCAAACGCTCGATCCGGCCATGACGGGTTTAATCGAGGAATGCCGGGCGGAAACAGAAACCCTGATCCGGCCGGGTGTCGTCTACCGGATCTACGCCCTGGAAAAGGAAGGGGACGCGATCCGGCTGCCGGCCACCGCTTTGTCCCTGCAAAGCAGGGACCTCAGTAAACACCTGCGGGCGGCGGACCGCTGCGTCCTCCTGGCCGCCACCTTGGGGCTGGCCATTGACCAAAAAATCGCGGCTTACGCCCGCCTTGACCTGACCCGGGCCATCGTTATGGACGCCTGTGCAACCGCCGCCATCGAAGCCGTCTGCGACGAAGTGCAGGAACAACTGCAGGCAAAGGTGACCCCGGAAGGCTACGGCCTTACGGCACGCTTCAGTCCCGGCTATGGTGATCTATCCATCGTGCACCAAAAGACCATCCTGGAGACCCTCCAGGCGTACGCCCGGATCGGTCTCACCGTTACCGAAGACCATATCCTTTTGCCCCGTAAATCGGTGACGGCCTTCATCGGCCTGGAAAAACTGGAAGAAAAGGAAATGGGCCCGCCGGTTAACGAAGGGGGAGCAAAAACAGCGGTCAACCCCGACCGGTGCCGCTGTTGTCCGGATCAAACTTGTCAGTACAGAAAAGGTGGGAATGGGAATGCCACGCAAGCTTAATTTGGATGAATTCCTGATCTTTGACGGGGCTATGGGGACCATGCTCCAAAGTTACGGCATGAAAGCGGGAGTCCTGCCCGAAAGCTACAATCTGGAAAGGGCGGAGGTGATCGCCGGGATCCACAGCGCCTACCTGGAGGCCGGCGCCCGGGTCTTGACGACCAACACGTTCAACGCCAACCGGTTTAAACTGGCCGGGACCGGGTTGAAGCAGGCCGCGGTCATCCGGACGGCGGTGGAGATTGCCCGCTGGACCGCAGAGGAGTACGCGGATCTTAGGGGAGAGGGAGACGCGGATATCCTGGTGGCTTTGGACATCGGTCCTTTAGGCCAGCTGATGAAGCCCTACGGCACCTTAAGTTTTGACGAGGCGTACGCGGCCTTTGCCGAACAGATCCGGGCCGGTGCCGCCGCGGGCGCCGATCTGATTTTAATTGAAACCATGTCCGATCTTTACGAGGCAAAAGCAGCCGTCCTCGCCGCCCGCGAAAACGCGGACTTGCCCGTCTTCTGTACGATGACTTTTCAAGAGGACGGCCGGACGCTGACCGGCGCCGATCCTTTGACCATGGCCAATGTCCTCCAGAGCTTGGGCGCTACCGCTCTGGGGATCAACTGCTCCCTCGGCCCCAAAGAGATCATGCCGCTCGTACACGAGCTGCTCAAATTCGCCCACGTCCCCGTCATTGTCCAACCCAACGCGGGCCTGCCCCGGCTGGTGGGGGAAGAGACGGTCTTTCAAACCACGCCCGCCGAGTTTGCGGCCTACGGGCGGGAGTTGGCGGAGGCCGGCGTTCGCATCCTGGGCGGCTGCTGTGGCACCACCCCCGCCCACATCAAAGCCTTGCGAAACGAGTTGGCCGGCCTGAAACCGGCAACGACAAAGGTCCCGCGCCTGACGGCCGCCAGCTCCGGCACGACCACCGTCACCCTGGGCGGCCCGGTCAAGATCATTGGGGAACGGCTCAACCCCAGCGGCAAGCGGCGTTTGCAAAAGGCCCTGCGGGAAGGGGATCTGGATTACCTCCTCCGGGAAGCCGTCGACCAGCAGGACCACGGGGCCCATATCCTCGATCTCAATGTGGGTCTGCCCGGGATCGATGAACAAGCGGTGATGGTCAAAGCAATCCAAGAGATCCAAGGGGTCGTCAACCTCCCCCTGCAGATCGACAGTGTCAATCCGGAGGCGATCGAGGCCGCCGTCCGGGTCTATAACGGCCGGCCCATCATCAACTCCGTCAACGGCGAAGCCAAGTCCCTGGCGGCCATTTTGCCCATCGTGAAAAAATACGGTTGCCTGGTGGTGGCGTTGACCCTGGACGAGCGGGGCATCCCGAAAACCGCCGCAGAACGGCTGGCCATTGCCGAACGGATCATCGAAACCGCCGCCGGGTACGGCATCCCCAAGGAAGACATCATCGTCGACTGCCTGGTCCTCACCGCCTCCGCCCAACAACAGGAAGTGCAGGAGACGGTCAAAGCCCTGCGGCTCGTCAAGGAGAAGCTCGGGGTCAAGACCACGCTGGGGGTGAGCAATGTCTCCTTTGGCTTCCCCGCCCGTGACCTCCTAAACCGCACTTTCTTGGCGGCGGCCCTGGCGGCGGGCTTAGACGCGCCGATCATGAACCCGCTGGACGCGGAGATGCGCGCCACTGTCCAGGCCTTCAATGTGCTTTGGAACCACGACCGGGATGGCCAAGAGTTTATTGCCGCCCACTCCGCACCGGAAGCGCCGACAAAGGCCCGCCCCGCACCGGAGCGAACCGATCTGACCAAAATTGTCCTGGCCGGCCTGAAGGAAGAGGCGGCCGGCCGCGTAAGGGAACTGCTCAAAGAGGAAGACGGTTTGTCCATCGTCGACCGTTACCTGATCCCGGCCCTGGACCGGGTCGGTGAAGGCTGCGAAAAAGGCGAGTTGTTCTTACCGCAGTTGATTCAAGCTGCCGAAACGGTCAAGCGGGCTTTCGCCGTGATCAAGGAGGATCTGGCAAAAAACAAGACGGCGGCCGCCGGTAAAGGCAAGATCGTCATCGCCACCGTCAAAGGGGATGTCCATGACATCGGTAAGAATATCGTGAAGATTCTCTTGGAGAACTATGGATTTGACGTCTATGACCTGGGCAAAGATGTGCCCGTGGAGCACATTGTCGAGAAGGTCCGGCAAGAAGAGGCCCCGTTGGTTGGCTTGAGCGCCTTGATGACCACCACCGTAAAGAATATGGAGGAGACGATCAAAGCCCTCCGCCACCACTGTCCCGAGGCGAAAATCATGGTCGGGGGCGCCGTCCTCACGGCCGACTACGCCCAAAAGATCGGGGCCGATTTCTACGGGAAAGACGCCCGGGAAGCG
>JAAYMP010000144.1 GCA_012521315.1 Bacillota bacterium | reverse complement strand
GTTTAGCGGGAGTATTGGTCGCCGGTTTTATTACCCAAGATGGAATACCGGTTTTCTGGTCAATCATTTATGTCTTGTTAATCGGCGCAGTATTAGGGGCTTTTACGGGTTTAGCCGTCGTTTACGGCGGGATTGCTCCGTTTATTGCCACCATGGCGATGCAGACAATTGCGAGAGGCTTTACCCTCCTCTATACCCATTCGCGTTCCATTTTTATCAAAAATGAAGCCTTTTTATGGCTGGGCAATGATGCTATTCTGGGGATACCAATCCCAATCGTTATTATGATCCTGTTGACAGTTCTAGTTCAGTTTGTGATGCGGAAAACGACCTTTGGTCGATCCTTATACGCTTATGGTGGCAATCCAAATGCTTCGTATTTGGCCGGTATAAAAAATAACATTATTGTGCTGAAGGCCTATATCTATTCCGCTGTCTTCTCTTCCTTTGCCGGTATCGTCCTCGCCTCCCGTATGGCGGTAGGCTCGCCGTTGGTCGGACCGGGTATGGAATTAAACGCCATTGCTGCTGTTGTAATCGGTGGCGCCAGTCTGGCCGGGGGTAATGGCAATGCCATCAATACATTAATCGGCGCTTTAATTATCGGCGCAATCTCTAACTGCCTCAATATAATCGGGATGCAATCATACATGCAGAAAGTAGTAATCGGAATTATTATCTTAGCCGCTGTCTTGATTCGGACCTTGCCGGAGAAATTTAAGAAATAAAGGTCATAATATTTCTGATGAAAGCCACCGGAATGTGCTCCTTTTTGGTTTGTTTTACTTACTTGCCATTTGGGAGCCCCGGTGGCTTTTTTTTGAAATGGTAAAGGGGATGGCCACATAGTTTTACCGTCGAAATGGGTGACTAATGGGTGACTTTTAAGGCGGCTGTGTTATTAGCTAGTGCGAACGTCAACTAGAAATTACCTCCTATGGATCACTTTTAGTTTAACGTTTATATTTGTGGCTTAAAAACAGCATCTTATATGTATCTTCGAAGCCCGGGAAAACAGCGATTCTTAAATGAAAAGGTGTACGATGCAAGAGGACAAGGATTTATGTTTGACCATTATAATAACGGGTTTGAGTTGGTTTCCGAGCGGCGGGCGGTGAAAATGGCGGGTGATGAGACCAGGATCCAGTAATGGCAAAAAGAAAAAGCCGCTGGAACTCCACAATGGCTCGTAGCAAAACAAAACCATAAAGGAATGTGCCTGGCGGCTTACCTAACTTAAAATATCTACCCCGAAAAATTACCCTATTTTGTCCAATTCCCACTCGATAGTCAGGGTAAAGCCATCCTTGGGTTCTTCTGTATAAATGCCCTCAAGACGGCTGGGATTGTCTAGGCTCCCACTGATTGTTGTATGGTCTCTATCGAGTAAACTAATATGTTCGTTGACCTCTTCATAGCTCCCATCATCATAATAGATATCGCAGGGAATCCTGATTTCTAGGATTTGAAGCAGGTAAGTTTCCCCATTTGGATCTAACAACAATGATATTCCTTGTGCTCCCTGCGACCAGAACATACCGGTACCCTCCGCATTTTCCAACAAACCTTTGTACGTCTTAACATTTAAACCGTCGGATTTTTCCCTGTAAAGTTTAGCGTTGGCCACCACCGATTCAATTATGTATGAGTTTTCTTCGGTGGGCCAGTTATCAGCAACCAAGGTCACTTCAAACTCTATCCATCCGTCGATTTCCAAATCATCAGAGCCTTTCCCTTTGTGCGTTACAGTTATCAATCCTCTATATCTAGGAGTTTCATTAACGATTACCGTAGCCTTGGCGGATTTCGTTGGATCAGCGACACTAGTGGCGGTAACTGTGTATGTACCAGCAGTGTCTGGTGCCTTATACAAACCGTTTTCGTCAATACTGCCACCACCCTCGGGACTGACGCTCCAAGTAACGGTGGTATTAGTGGTACCAGTTACTGTGGCCGTGAACTGGTAAGTTTGGCCCAGCCCCACATTTATTTCGCTGGGCGTGATGGTCACGGAGACCCCACCGTTTGTTGTTCTTCCCCCTCCGCTTTTACCGCAACCGGAGAGAACAACTAGCGCAAGAAATAATAGTAATAAAAACCTATTCTTCCGCATCTAACAAAAAACCCCCTTTATCCTCTGAATTTATATGCATTGCGAAAAATAGCTATTGAAGAAACTATTTAAAAACTATAGGCCAATTATATACTAGTGAAAAATAACAAGCAACCATAATTTGGTTAAAATTTATGATAAAAAACCATTTATCGTAATACACTTTATAAGTTGCGGTTAGTGAAAAAACTGTGTAAAAAGAAAGCCAATGACAGCCTAAAGGTGTTATGCTAAGATGATAATGCCGGGTTGTAGTCCATGCCACCTCTGATGGCAGTAGCGTTAACATGGACGTGAAAAATGCGGACGGTTCCAACTGCTACATCATAGCCGTTCAGAAAGACATACGGATGAAAATCGATAAACAACCGGGCCTAGTGTCCGCGTCTACGAATAAAGAGAGGAGTTGAGCAATGGCAAAGAAGAAACTCCGTAAAATGCTGGGCGATGTGAATGCGCCGTGTACGGTGGCGCTAATGCGCTTGATTGACACCCAAAGCAAGCAGACCATATGCAACTGGTGCATTGACTACGCCGAGGCAAAGATTCTTCCGATCTTCGAGAAGCATTACCCCGATGACCCCCGCCCGCGCAACGCCCTGCAGGCCGCCCGCTCCTACCTTAACGGTAAGGTGAAATTTCCGGTAGTTAAGAAGATCATTCTGAACGAATGCTACGCTGCCGCCCGGGAACTGGAGACAAACCCCGTGGCGCAAGCGGCGGCCCGCGCCTGTGGGCAAGCATCGGCGGTTGTGCATACGTTAACCCACTCCCTCGGCCTTTACTTCTACGGTGCGGCGGCGGTTGCCTATGACCGCGTTGGGTTGGACGAAAGCGCCGAAGCATATCATCGGATCGCCGAGGAAGTCTGCGCCGAGATGACGGCAGCCTTGCAAGCCGTTGCTGTTGAGAACGAGCCGACTCCGGTGCGAATCAATTGGAATTGCTGATGAGGTGTTAGTGCTGTGGCCGCGACATCGTGTGTTGCGGGTGGAACAGGCTAAGTGGGGTAGGATCAATAAGTATACAGTATACTGAATATTGAAATGCAGGAGATAAAGGGGATTTGTCGAATAAACTTATAAATATGCTGCCGGTTGTCATTTTCAATATTATTATACCATATATTTAAACACGGGGAGCAATATCGCAGGAATAATTCCTGCTTTTACTGTGTTCATTTTGTATTATTAAATAAATGGGCTCAGTAATTATATAATAGATTATATCAAGTTACGCCCGATATTGATAAGGAGGTTCAATCATGAAGAAGCAACTGTATTATCTTGTTCTGGTGTTAGTGGTCGTTTCGCTGGTGCTCACGGGGTGCGGCAAAAAGACCACGCTCAAAATGGCAACCGGTGGGACAACCGGTACATATTATGCGTACGGCGGAACGGTTTCCCAAGTTCTCAGCCAGAAAATTGCTAACCTCAGCTTTGACGTGCAGTCCACTGGCGCTTCTAAAGCAAATATTTACTTGATCGCCGATAAAGAAGCAGATATTGCCATTGTCCAAAATGACGTAATGTATTACGCTTATAACGGGATCGATCTTTTTGCCGGCGAAAAAGTAAGGGGCTTCTCAGCCATGGCTGGGGTTTACGCTGAGGTCTGCCAGATCGTCGCGAAAGAAGGGATCAATTCCATTGCGGACCTCCGGGGTAAGCGGGTTTCCGTTGGCGACGTCGGTTCCGGTGTCGAGTTTAACGCCCGGCAAATCCTTGAAGCCTACGGGATCACCTTTAATGATATTATCGTCAACAATCTCAGCTTCGGCGACAGCGCTGCGGCTTTCAAGGACGATAAGATTGATGCCTTTTTCTGCGTAGCTGGCGCCCCGACGACGGCCATTGTTGAGTTGTCGACCACGAACCCCATCAAATTGCTGGAAGTTGATGATGAGCATGCTGCCAAACTGATTGACCAGTATCCTTTCTACACCAAATTTAAGATCCCCGCGGGGACGTACAAGGGTGTCGCAAAAGACGCCCAGACCGTGGCGGTCGTGGCCAGCTTCATTGTGGCCGACAGTCTTTCGGAGGATCTGGTTTACAAAATGACCAAAGCCCTCTTTGAAAATGCCGACGAGATCACCGCCGGACATCCGAAGGGTGCCGAACTGGATCCGGACTACTCCATCTCCAGTATCTCCATTCCGTTGCATCCGGGTGCCGAGAAGTATTATAAGGAGATTGGCGCTCTATAATAATGTCCCGGAAAAATCGGTTAGCGGGGGCCGCGATCGTGGTCACAATCCTCACAATCACGGCCCTTGTTTTTTTATTCAACGCCTTTTCCGTACCCTGCCTGGTCTTGAAAAACGGTGAAACCGGACAATTAATCCGGGTTTTTCCCGTTCAGGAAGGGGACGAATTTTCGGTTACCTTTATCCATTCGGTGAATCAAAGTCCGGTGACCGATGTTTACCAGATCCGCAGCGACGGCATCTATGTGGTCCGGACAATTTATTATGCCTTTGGGGCCGGGGTCCAGTCCGAACTGGCGGAGGGGCAAAGCCTTGGATACGGCGCGGATGGCGCGATGATTGTGTCCGGTTTTAACCGGCGCTTGGGTCCGCTATCGTATATTGTGGGGACGGTCTCCGACCATACCTTGCAGATCGGCGGGGAGGTGATTAGCCTGCGCGAAATCTGTGGTCGCAATACAACAGTCCACTTTGAGCGGGAGCGCAGACTTATCCCCTTCCGGTCCCGCCTATCCCAATAAACTGGGCTTTAGGTTGGCAAAGGTGTTCCCAGCTTGAGCAGAGATCGACTTAAAGTTTTCACAAAGGAGGATGATTAATGTCTGAACGAAATAATGCACCACAAAACTTAAGTGACCTAGTCGATCCGATTGAACAAGTTGATGTGGACGCGGTGATGGCCGAGTATGATCGGGAATCGAATACCAGACACTTTTCGGGTGTTCCCCGGGTGTTTGTCCGTTATATGCTTGCCGCGTTTTCTTTGTATGTTTTCTATATGAATCTCGTCAGCGTCTGGCCGGAACAGATCCGGCGGGCATCCTTTGTCGGGCTGATTGTTCTCATGGCCTTTACGCTCTACCCGGTGAAAAAACGAGCGGCCAAGCGGGAAAACTATATCCCCTGGTATGACCTGCTCCTGGGGGTTATTGGGGCGGTTTGCTATTTCTATTATGTGGCCAACTTTTCCGATCTGGCGGTGAAGGCGACCCGGATTACCCCTTTGGATACGCTGGCTGGTGCGGTCGGGGTTCTGATCACGGCCGAGGTGTGCCGCCGGGTGGTCGGGCTGCCGATTTTAGTGGTGGCGAGTTCGTTTGTGGGCTACGCGTTTTTTGCCGGGTATTCCCTTCGCCGGATCGTCTACACCCTGTTCTATACTCTTGATGGTGTGATCGGAACGCCAATTGGCGTCTGTTCAACGTTTATTGTCTTGTTTATTATCTTGGCTTCGTTTTTGGAAAAGACCAATATCGGCAGCTTTTTCATTGACATTGCCAATTCTATAGCCGGATGGGCGACGGGCGGGCCGGCCAAGGTGGCCGTCATTTCCAGTGCTTTTGAAGGGATGTACTCTGGCAGTTCGGTGGCCAATACCGTTGGTTCCGGTAGTGTTACGATTCCGGTTATGAAAAAAACCGGTTATGATAAGGACTTTGCGGCGGCGGTGGAGGCGGCGGCGTCGACCGGGGGACAGATCATGCCGCCCATCATGGGCGCAGCGGCTTTCTTGATGGCGGAGATGACCGCGGTGCCCTATTCCAAGATCGCATTGTCAGCGATCTTCCCGGCCGTCCTTTATTTTGCGGGGATCTTTCTGATGGTACATTTTGAGGCGAAGAAAACCGGCCTCAAAGGACTGCCGCGAGAGTGCATCCCCAGCTTTTTCCGGTTGTTGTTCACCCGCGGCTATATGTTGCTGCCCATTGTGGTGTTGGTTGTGATGATGTCGATCGGCTATACGCCGTCGCGGGCGGCTTGTTTGGCCATTCTCGCGGCGATTATTGTCAGTATGTTCCGCCGGGAGACGCGCATGGCGCCCAAGACGTTTGTTGACGCCCTGGAGAACGGGGCGAAAAACACGATTGCGGTGGCGGCGGCCTGTTCCATCGCCGGGATTATCGTGGGCGTGGTTTCCCTGACCGGGATCGGGCTTAAACTGGCGGAAGGTTTGCTCTTTCTCTCCGGGGGGATAGACCTCATCGCCCTCTTCTTAACAATGATTGCTTGCTTAATTCTGGGGATGGGAGTGCCGACAACCGCCAACTACGTGATCATGGCCACTATCACGGCGCCGATTATCTTGAAGTTAATCCCGGAAACACCGGTGTTGGCCGCCCACTTCTTTGTGTTTTACTTTGGGGTGGTGGCTGATATTACGCCGCCGGTGGCCTTGGCGGCCTACGCCGGGGCGGCGATCTCGGGCGGGAACCCGTTGCGCACCGGCGTGATTGCGACGCGACTGGCGATTGCCGCCTTTATTGTTCCTTATATGGTCGTCTTGAATCCCGCCATGTTACTGATTAATGCTTCATTGTACCAGATTGTCCAGTTTATCATCACTTCACTGACCGGTATGTTTGCCCTGGCCTGCGGTCTGGAAGGCTTTATGAAGACCGAACTCCCAACTTGGCAACGGATCTTGGCGGCGGTTGGCGGGCTCTTGTTGATTCATCCGGCTCTGACAACGGATCTAATCGGGTTTGCGTTGATCGGTGTCGTTGTTGTGTTCCAGTACGGAATAAAAACCGGTAAAGATAAGCTGGTGACGGCTTAAAGTAGAAGCTTTGGTCCATAAGGTTACGAAGGCCACCTTACTCCGGATGGGGAAAAGGTGGTCTTTTTTTGGCAAGTCCGTGGCATCTTCAACTTTTACTACCCATGTTTTTCAAAAAATGTTATAATGACCAGTGCACGGCGGATGTGGCTAATACCGCCAAGACGTACGGATCACCAGAAAAACTATCCTGACGAAAAAGGGGAGAAGTTGATGCTTTTATCCTGGTACACATCGGCGTTATTGACCATCTTTTTTTGGGGTGTGGCCGACGTTTATTACAAGAAGGGAACTTCACCACAGGACAAACACAGTCATTTACGCATTGTGGTCATGGTGGGGGCGGTGATGGGCCTCCAAGCCTTGTTTGAACTGAACAAATTAAACTGGGAGTTTGATTTGTACAATATCATAAGGTACCTTCCGGTTTCATTCATGTATATTCTCTCTATGACCCTTGGCTACATTGGCCTCCGCTATCTGGAGGTTTCGATTAACTCGCCGGTCAGCAACACATCGGGAGCGGTGGCGGGGATCTTGGCCTTCCTTGTGCTGGGCAAAACAATGAACAGTTGGCAACTCTTGGCGGTGACGATGATCACGGTCGGGCTGGTGGCGATTGGCATCATCGAAAGAGCTCTGGCCGAAGCGGAACGGGAGCAAAAGAAGATCGTGGTGGATCCTAAATACCGGTTGGGGGCCATCGCCCTTGTCTTTCCCATTCTCTACGCGGTAGTTGACGCTTTAGGCACTTTCCTGGACGATGTCTACCTTACCAAGCTGATGAGCCCCGAAGAGGCTTTGATCTCCTATGAGCTTACTTTCTTCCTCTGTGCCGTTGTCGTCTTTCTTTACCTGGTGGTGGCGGCAAAAGCCAAATACCGGCTTGATCAGGAAAAGGACCGGTTGCTGGCGGCGGTCTTTGAGACGGCTGGGCAATACTTTTATGTCTTTGCGCTGGATACCAACTCGGTGATTGCCGCGCCGATGATTGCAAGCTACAGTATTGTTTCGGTTCTGTTGGGGAGGTTAATGCTGAAGGAAAAGTTGACTTTAAAGCAGTATCTCTGTATTGCCCTGGTGATGGCGGGCATCTTTATTCTTGGCTTTTTTGAATAAACGGTTTCAATTCACCCGCCCGATAAACCGACCTTACCCATCTTCTAATGCCGGGGGGCGCCCGAGGCGGACAAGGAAGGTGATTATGCCCTTAATCAAGGATTTCCATGTTCTTGGTGAAGGGCTTTTCTTTTTGGGAAAGGATGGCTATCGCGTCAGGGGGGCTTAAACCTTACTTAACTTAAAAGGTAACTTCCGGAGGAATTTGCGAGTACTTAAATAATTTATAAAAGAAAAGACATATACTCCTGGTAAGATGAGACTAAGTTTATTATGTTTTGGAAATATCAGTGTTCTGGACCAGAAAAAGTGTAAGGAGAATTGTACTGATGTGGATTTTGTTTGCCTTTGGGTCGGCGGTATTTGCGGGGCTGACGGCGATCCTTTCGAAAATTGGGATTAGAAACACCGATTCCAACGTGGCGACGGCGATCCGGACCGTTGTGGTTCTCTTGTTTTCCTGGCTGATGGTATTCATCGTCGGTTCCCAGCGGACGCTTGCCGGTGTTAGTGGCCGGAGCTTGCTGTTTCTCATCTTATCCGGTTTGGCGACCGGGGCTTCCTGGCTTTGTTATTTCAAAGCCCTGCAGATCGGGGATGTGAACAAAGTAACCCCGATTGACAAGTCGAGTACGGTTTTGACGATGATCTTGGCCTTCGTGTTCCTGGGGGAAAAGATTACGCTGCTCAAGGCCGGAGCGATGCTCCTGATTGGGGCGGGGACCTATCTGATGGTGCACAAGAAAAAAGAGGCAACTAGTGGGGTAACAGGAAGGGCACTCAGTGGGACAGACCGTGAGCAGACCGGTGGGATAACCGGTGAGACAACCGGCGCCGGCCCGAAAAGTAACCTCTGGATGGTCTATGCCTTTGGCGCCGCCATATTTGCCGCTTTGACCGCCATCCTTGGGAAAGTGGGAATTGAAGGGGTTGAGTCAAACCTGGGGACCGCGATCCGGACCATTGTTGTTCTCATCCTGGCCTGGGGTATTGTTTTTGCCACGAAGAAAGAGAAGACGATCAAGGAGATCGACCAGAAAAGCTGGCTCTTTCTAATCCTGTCGGGCTTTGCCACCGGCGGTTCCTGGTTGTGTTATTACCGGGCTTTACAGACGGGACCGGCCAGTGTGGTTGTGCCCATTGATAAACTGAGCATTATCTTCACGATTGCCTTCTCCTATTTCTTCCTCAAAGAGAGACTGACCGTAAAGTCCACGGCCGGTATGGTCCTCATTGTCGCCGGGACGCTGTCCCTGTTGCTCTAGCTATTAAGGGTTATGTTTCGACCATGCCTTATGGAGTACGGTCAGGAGTTCCTCTTTCGTGGCCTGCCGCTTTGGGATACCAAAGGAGGCGCCCAAGGCGGATTCCCGGTCGGCAATCCAGTCCAGGTCGACCGGGTCCAGGCCGGCTGGTTGCAGGGCGGTTACCAGATTAACCCGGGTAAACAGTTCGGCGATGGCCTGGTCCAACCAGGTCAAAAACCTACTGGCTTGGGAGTTTACCGGAGCCGTTTCATCCTCTTCGGTCTCGGCGGCAGGGAGAGAGATTTTCTTGGCTTGCGCGGCGCCGGCGAGGGCTTCCGCAACACGGGCCAGCCGCCGGGCGGTCGCCGGATCATGCTCCGCCTGGACGGTCAACCCGGGAACCAGTAAAATCCCCACCATATGGCCGTGGGCGAGGCCGAATTTATTGCAGAAATGAACCAAGGCATGGGGGAGGCCCAACCCCGCATGGGCGAAGGCAATCCCCATTAAGAGGCTGCCCCAGCTGAGTGAATCGCGGATCCACTGTGAAACCGCACTTGTCCCGGGTGCGTTTTTTGTTTCCTGGATCAAGCCACGCATCCCTTGAACCAGATTGAGTAAGGCGGCCAGAGCGATGGCCTGGCCTTCCGGCGTGGCCTTTTCATGGGTGAGGACCTCAAGCGACTGGGCGATGGCATCGACCAACGAAATTACGGTGGAGGTCAGGGGAAGGGAATCGGTAAAACTGGGGTCGGTAACGATCATGGTGGGAGGCGGGATGTTTCGAATGCTCCGTTTTTCCTCACCGAGTTCAATGACGGCATTGTTCGTGCTTTCCGAACC
>JAAYMP010000143.1 GCA_012521315.1 Bacillota bacterium | reverse complement strand
CGGATGGGGAATTTTATACCAGGCTTCGTACAAGGCCGGGTCTTTAAACCGGAAATCGGCGCCCAGGTCGATGACTTTCACGCCGGCGGCCAGAAATCCCGGGGCCATTTCGGCGGCGACGCCATGGGGGACCGCCAAAAAGACCACGTCGCATTGGGACAAGCGCGGATCGTTCAGGTCCAGGACGGTCTCCCGGCCCAGGGCGGTTCCGTGTAAAGCAGGGAAAAGCTCCCAGGCGGGCCGTCCGGCCTGTGAACGGGAGGTCAGGGCGTGGATGGTGGCCTCCGGATGTTTATGGAGCAGGCGGATCAGTTCGCCGCCGGTGTAACCATTGGCGCCGACGATGCCGACTTTAATCATGGTCTCCCCTCCCAGTTGTTTCCTGAAGTGTTATTGTTCATAATTATAACCGACGCCGTGGCGGTTGGCAATAATAAAAATACATAATTTACGTATAAATATGTTAAACTTCTTTTACGAAGGACGAATGTTTGGTTCTGGCGGGGTATTGGGTTTAAAAATATAAAGGGGAGCGGCGGAGGGAGGGCGGGGTGGCCGGGGAAAAAAGCGGTTGTTAGAGAAAAAAAAGTTGGAGGAAGGCTGCTTCACTCCAACTTTTCTTTTTCGGCGGTGTCGTCCGCCCGGGGTCCGGGGACCTCCCGGATCAAGACAGACCTTACGAGGCGTTGGTCAAGAAGTTTTTAATCTCGTATTTCTCGGAAACCTCTTGCAACCAGGGGTTGTATTCCTCTTGTAGTTTCTTGTTGAATAAATACTCCTTAATCTCGGCTTTGCTCTTTTCGTAGTTGGCGGCGGCCGCTGCTTTCTTCTCCTCCACCTTGATCAGGTGGTAACCGTATTCCGTCTTGACCGGCGCGCTGATTTCACCGGCGGGCAGGGCGAAAGCGGCCTTTTCGAACTCGGGTGTCATGTCCCCGCGGTTGAAGAAGCCCAGTTCTCCGCCGTTGTCCTTCGTGGACTCGTCAAGGGAGTATTCCTTGGCCAGGGCGGCGAAGTCCTCCCCTTTGGCCAGCTTGTCCTTGATCTCCTTGGCCTCTTTTTCGGTGGCGACCAGGATATGACGGGCTTTCACCTGTTCCTCCTGGGCAAAGTCTTCTTTATTCTCTTCAAAGAAGGCTTTCATCTCTTCCTCGGTGACCTTGATCCTCGGCTCCAGCAGTTTTTTGATCTTCAGTGTATTGGTGATGTTCTTCTTCACCTCCGCCAAGGACGTGCCCTGCATCGCCATGATCTGCGTGAAGGCCTCTTCGCCCCCATAGTAGTCATAGTACTTGGCCAGGGCCTCTTCGATCTCCGCTTCTGCGATGGTGATCTTCTGTTTCTTCGCTTCCAAGTCAATGATCTTCTGGGCAATTAATACGTTTAAACCCTGTTGACCAGCCTGCGCCAGTAACAGCTGATACAACTCGTCTTTTGTGATCTTTTCCCCGTTGACGCTGGCCACCACCGTGCTGCGGGAGCCGGCGAAGAGTTGGCGAAAGCCGAGGAACGCTCCGGAGACCAGGCTAATGACGATGAGGACAATAACCACTTTCTGCGTTGTTGATCGCGTCCGCAATTTCATTTGGCTGTTCACACCCCTTCAATTTGTTACGCTTAGTTTACCAGATGAAGATGTCCGTTATGTGTCAAAGGCAAATTGGTAATGACCGCATCGAAGGTCAGGAGTGTTTTCGCAAGACCAAGGTGAAAGTCGTGCCGTGGGCGGAGGTGGCTTTCAGGTAGAGATCGCCCCCCAGGGCCTGGGCGATCATTTTACTGAAGGGCAGGCCCAGCCCCATCCCCCGCACCCGTCCTGTTTTGGCTTTGCCGCGGAAGAAACGTTCGAAGATGAATGCTTGCTCCGTCGGCGGGATGCCGGGGCCGTTGTCGGTAACGTTGATCCGGATCTCTTCCCCGGTTTCGTCGAAGGTCACTTCGATCAAGCCCTCCGTCTTTCCCTCCACCGCCAAAGCCTGCTGCGCATTGTTGAAGAGGTTATAAAGAATCTGGCGGAGGCGCAGCGGGTCGGTGGCGACGGCCGGGTCGGTTGCGGTCGGCAGGGGCCGGACTTCGATGTTGACTTGCCCGGTGGCTTGCCCCCGTCGCCACTGGGCGGCGATCTCCCGGACCAAAGCGTGGAGCGGGCAAAGGGTCTTCTCGATCCGGAGTTCGCCGGCGGCAAAAGCGTTGAAGGCGAGGAGATCTTCGACCATCCGCTGGAGGCGGGTGGTTTCTTCCACGGCCAGGGCGAGAAACTCCCGGGCTTCCGGCCCGGTGACGACCCGGTCCCGGACCGCCTGGAGAAGCCCGCTGATGGCTGCCACGGGCGTTTTCAGTTCGTGGGTGACGCCGGCCAAAAGCTCCGTGCGGAGGGCTTCCAAGTGACGCAAGCGGGCCGTCATGTCATTAAAAGCCCGGATTAACTCGTAAAGCTCGGTTTCCCGGACCTCCGGGTCCAGCGTTGGCCGGAGGTCGCCTTCGACGATCTGCCGGGCGGCGGCCGCCACCTTCTGGATGGGTTTGGCCAAATGGCGGGTGAGGAGATAGATGACGCCCCACCCCAAGACCGCCAAACTCCCCAGCATGAAAAATAAAAAATCCACCTCTTCCGGGTTGGTGTTGAGCGGGCGGTGGGGGTAGATGAGATAGACGGCGCCGATCTCCCGTTCTTTCACTTTGATGGTCTGTTTCAAGATGTGGAAGCGGGCTTGCGGCCCGAGATTGAGCAGTTGGAAGCCTTCATCCACATAGGAAGGGATGGTGATGCGCTCCAGAAGGGCCAGGGGCGGGCGGTCCGGCGTGCTGTAGACAATGCGGTTTTCCGGATTGACGATGAAAAGGGAAAGCTCCGCGCCCAGACCGAGCAGGCGCCGGCCCCGCTCGATTTCACCGGTGAGACTGGGGCCAATCTGCAAACCGCCCCCGGGGCCGACGACCCGTTCCGCCGCCGCGGCGGCCAGTGCCTTTAGGCTGGCCAGGTGGCGCTGGGCCGTATTCCGGCGGAGCCAAAAGGTGGTAAGGACACCGATCAGGAGGAGGCCGATTAAGAGCGTCAGCAGATAACGGGTTGTCCAGTACTTAAGCAGCGGTTGGCGTTTAGTCGTCCCGGTAGACACAGAACTGATACCCCACTCCCCGCAAGGTCTTTACTTCCCCTTCGCTCTTCGGCCATTGGCGGAGGGCTTTGCGGATTCGTTTGATCGCCAGATCCACCGCCCGGTCGCTGCCTTCATAATCGAAGCCCCAGACTTCTTCGATCAACTGTTCGCGGCGGAAGACCCGGTTGGGATGGCGGGCCAAAAAGAGGAGGAGGGCCAGGTCCCGCGGGATTAAGGAGAGCGCGGCCCCGTCTAAAAAAACGGTATGGGCGGCAAAGTCGATCTTTAGGCTCCCGTACTGCCTGGTCTCCTGGTCCTCCCAGATCCGGGCGGGGCGGCGCAGCACCGCCTGGACCCGGGCGACCACTTCTTCCGCGTTGAAGGGTTTGGTGATGTAGTCGTCGGCCCCCAGGTTGAGGCCGGCCAGTTTCTCCCGGGTTTGGCCCAGCGCGGTCAGGATGATCACCGGACAGGAGCTCCGCCGGCGGATCTGCCGGAGGATGCTCCAGCCGTCGGTCCCCGGGAGCATCACGTCAAGGAGGACCAGGTCCGGCTGGACGGCGGCGAACTGGCGGATCGCTTCTTCCCCGTCCGCCGCCGTCGCGACCTGGAAACCGGCTTTGCTGAGGTAAGCTTGGAGGACACGGGCAATCGCCGTTTCGTCTTCGACGACTAAAACCTTCTTCCCCACCGGCTTCACCCTCCTGGCGCCTGTACGCCCGTTATCTCTTCCTCCTTCATCCTAACCCAAGGAGACGCGGATCATACGGACGGGCGGCGCGGCGAAAAAGGACTTCCCCTAGCCGGAATCTTCCGCAGCGCACGCTTTGATTTCTTGAAGGGTAAGGGGCCGGCCGGTTTTTTCTGCTTTTAACCGGTGGTAAGCGGCGGGATCCAACGGCAAATTCAGGGCGTTGCGGTAACGGAGCCAGTTTTCTTCCAAGTACCGGAGGAGATAAACGGCTATAACAACTTTGGCTTTGGCCAGGAAAGGGTCGGCGCGGAAGGCCGCCTGCCGTGGGCAGTACGGACTGACGTCCAGTTCGTCGCTGCCGTGGCGGGCGAAGACCAGGGGGTAAATGGCGCATTCCACCGGTTGGTACGGGGCCGTTCGCCCGGGGGAACAAGTGTTGCCGTGCCGGTAAGGACAGCGGGCGGCCGGGGGCAAGCCGTAAATGGTCCCGTCCGGGGTGATGATCTGCTCCAGGTCCGGGACTACGGAGAGCGTCCCCCCCTTTTTCTGCAGAAACGCCAGTTCGCCGGGGAGGAGACAAACGAGGTTAAAAAAACCGGCTTCGCCAGCCGGTGAGCCGTCGCAGCCACGGCAGAGGTCCTGGCGGGCCGTCTCCGGAAAGGTTTGCCAAAAATCCTGAAAGTTTTGGGGCTTGATCGCGACAAAAGTGTTTTCCATCCGCATCCATCCTTATCTTTACCAGTTATACGCTTTGTTTTTACGCCTTGCCTTCATCCCATTATATGTGCCGTTCCGGGCGGACGTTAAAAACGGAGGTGGCACAAGCTTTGAATTCCGCGATCGTCATCGGCCGGCCCGCCTTTTCCTTCTTTAACTGGTGGTAACAGTCTTCGTTGATGGTAAAGTTCAATTCATTCCGGTATCCCAGCCAGGCTTCGTCCAAGTGGGGAAGCAGGTAGGTGGCGACCGCCGTTTTGGCGCGGGCGATAAAACCATCGTCCAGAAAGGTGGCGCGGTGCCGGCAGACCGGACAAAGGCCGAATTCGTCTGCGTGGTTGCGGCTAAAGATCAGCGGATAAATGGCGCATTCCACCGGTTTGATCCGGGGGTTGATCCCCAACTGGCAACGGTCCTGTTGCAAATAGGCGCAAGTGGCCGCCGGGCTCCAGCAGTAGATGGGGCCATGGGGGGTGATGATCGGATCCAGGAGGTGGTCCGGGTGAATACCGGCCGCCCGCAAAAAGGTCAGTTCGCCGGGGAGGAGGAAGACGGTGGTGGAAAACCCGCGGCTCGTTTCGCATACGCCATCACAACCACAGCAAAGCGTCGCACTGGTGTCCCCCTGAAAGTTGGTAAAAAAATCCCGGTAAAAGCGGGATTCGATTAAGTGAAAGGTCTTTTTTCATCGCCGCCATCCTTCTATTTTCAAATAATTTTTATAGGTGATAAACCAACAAGCCAGATCGGCCAGGGCAAATAACGCATCCCGTTGGGTCCCGTGTACTTTTTCCTTATTTAAGCGGTCGGTCAGATCGGGCGCGACGAACTTGGGGAGAAAAGCGGAAAGCTGTTTAATCATCTTTGCCAAGTAGACACGGTTGGGGCGTTTCCGCCAGCGTTGGGGCAATTTTTGGAAATAATGGCTGCCGTCGGGGCGTTGGTGGGTAGTGGGGATCGCAGCGGTTTCCTTGGTATAGCTTTGAAAAAGTTGGCTGTAGACTTTGGCTTGGACTTTTAACCGGACGGGAATCGTCAGGCTCCACTCGAAAAATTCATGATCAAGAAAGGGGGTACGGACCGGCCGGTTATGGCCGAGGATCCCAAAGGTGGAAAGGGCGATGGCCCGGCGGGTAAAGTTTCTTAGCCCAAGGTAGATCAGGCCGTTGGGGTTGCCTTTT
>JAAYMP010000142.1 GCA_012521315.1 Bacillota bacterium | reverse complement strand
GGTGATGGGTGCCGGGAATTCGGTGGGGGGTTGGCGGATCATCGAAAAAGTGGGGAGCAAGATGGTAAAGTTGAAACCGGATCAAGGATTGGCCGCCCAAACGGCTGCGGCCGCTTCCATTCTTTTTGCCTCCAGCTTGGGGGTGCCCCTGAGCACGACCCACACTATCGCCACGGCGATTATGGGGGCGGGGACAACCCGGGGTTGGTCGGCGGTGAACTGGGGGGTGGCGCGCGAACTGGTTCTCGCCTGGGTTTTCACCTTTCCCGTCTGCGGGCTCATCGGTTACCTGACTGCGCGGATCCTGACCGGTCTTTTTTGAGCAGGGCTTACCGGGCGGCCTTTACGGTCCGGGTTTCCTGGCGGTGTGGACGGTGACCACTCCCCAGTTCAAGACAGTGCAGCAGATATCGGTAAAACCGATCTCCTTAAAGAACTTGGTTACTTTTCCGGGGGCGGGGTAATTTTGGATCGAACGGTGTAAATACCGGTAGGGTTCCTTATCCCCTGTAAACAGGTAACCGATCAAGGGCAGGCAGACGGCAGTGTAGAAGTGGTGGAGCCGCTTTAGGCCCGGTGCCTGGGGTTTGGCCAGTTCCAAGGCGACCGCTTTCCCCCCGGGTTTCAGTACCCGGTAGAGCTCAGCCAGGGCTTGGCGTGGATCGGTCACATTCCGGAGGCCGTAGCCGATTACCGCCCGGTCAAATTCGTCATTGCCAAAGGGGAGGGTCAGGGCATTCCCTTCCACCAGCTCAATCCAGGGGATATCCTGCAGGTTTTCGGCGGCGATCTTCAGCATCGCGGGGGAAAGATCCAGGCCAATCACTTTACCCCGGGGGCCTACTTTTTGGGCCAGTTCTTTGGTGATCACCCCGGTCCCGCAACACACGTCCAAAACCCGGAGGCCGGGTTTAAGGTCGGCTTTGGCCACGGCGAAGTTTCGCCAGTGATGGTGCAGGCCAAAACTGACCAGGGTATTGACGCGTTCGTAATTGGGGGCAATTGTCTGGAAGAACAACTTCAGACGGCGTTCTTTTTGCCTCGGGCGCATCCCTCGTTGCCTCCGCATGTTAAAGTCGGGCTTTTTTAGTCTTCCCCGGAAAGTTCCCTTTGACCAACACCGACGAGGTTGACGAGCAATATTATGTGGTAGCTGGTTAAGAGGGAGGTGTGGGAACGAACGATGGGTACTGTTGATTCTACCAGCGGCAGTTTTGCGCCGTTTCTTATTTTCTTGATCCTGATTCTCCTGGTCTTGGGGATTAATAACGACAGGAAATATTAAGGACTAAAATAATAACTGGCAGTTATTAAAGGCGAATCGGTAAAAAGTATTATTTTTACTGTCGATCGATTGTTTGGCAACAGAAAGGACCCGGTATTCCACTGGTCCTTTCTGTTCTTTCTTTAAAAAAAGTCCCGACCCCTACTGGGCTGGGACATTTTTGTATGATCGGAAAAGGAGTATTCCTTGATTACCAAATGGAGCTGGCGATCCGAGTCGAACGGACAACCTGCGGTTTACGATACCGCTGCTCTGCCGATTGAGCTACGCCAGCATTAATTGGAGCGGGCGACGGGATTCGAACCCGCGATCCTCGGCTTGGGAAGCCGATGCTCTACCACTGAGCCACGCCCGCTTCGCAAAATATATTTTATGATAAACGGCCAAGAAAGTCAAGCACAACTTATGCCACCCGGCCCGCTTATTGTTTGTTAAAGAAAAAAAAACGGAAATAAAGATCAAGTAAATATTCTTTTTAAAAAAGAAGGGGGTTTCCATCTCGAGCGCGAATATAATAACCGTTTGGGTTCGAACAAACCAGGTAGCCAACCCACTCATACCCACGCCGCGGGAGGACTCAGCTGCTCCCTGCCGTCCGTGGCGTAAAGATTACGAAGGAGGTGTCGAGATGGCCCATAAAATTAGTGATGATTGCATTTGTTGTGGTGCTTGTGCTGATGAGTGCCCGGTAGAAGCAATTAGCGAGGGGTCGGATAAATACGAGATTGATCCGGAAAAATGCATAGACTGTGGCTCCTGCGCCGAGGTTTGTCCGGTTGGCGCTTGTCAGCCCGAATAATTCGACGGTAAAAAACAATTAGGTAATAAATCCCGCCTGAACGGCGGGTTTTATTTTTTAAAGGCGGGGCGGAGCCGCAAAATCCGGCTCCTCAAGGGCTTTTTCTTCCAAATACTCCCTGATCAGACGCCGGACAACCTCCGAGATACTGGAACGCTCGTAAAAGGTTAAATGGCGCAGTTTTTCGTAGGTCTCTTCTTCAATCCGCACATGTAAATTCTTTCGCTTTACACTCATTTTC
>JAAYMP010000141.1 GCA_012521315.1 Bacillota bacterium | reverse complement strand
TGCTCCGGGCGGTGCGGGCTTTCCCGCACGCGGTCGCGATCTCGGCCCGCACCGGGGCCGGCGTGGAAGAGTTAAAGAACAAAATCGTGGCGATGCTCTCCGCCTATGTGGACCGCGGGGCTTTTTTCATCCCCTTTACGGAAGGAGAATATCTCGCCCTGCTCCACGAAAAGGGCAAGGTGTACACGGAGGAATACCGGGCCTCCGGCGTTTATCTCGAAGTGGAGCTGCCCCGGATCTGGGCGGAACGTTTACGGCAATTCCGGGTTTGACCGCGGGTCACCGCCGGAAAACGCCAACCGTGGTGAAGGCGGTAATAAAATAATTGATGTCATAAAATAATTGGCTCCGGCGCACGAAGGCCGCATAAACCCCCATCCTCGGGCATAGGGTAGAATGTTAAACTGCCGACGGAGGATGGGAATGAGACAGTTAACCGGCCTTTTTCTTTTTTTCTTCGTGCTGCTCTGTTTATTACCGCTTTTTCTGGTTAAATGCACGCCCGCCCCGCCAGGGATCACCGTCCACCTTTACTTGAAAGAGGAAAAGCGCATCATCGCGCTGGATCTGGAAGAGTATGTGAAGGGGGTGGTAGCCGCCGAGATGCCGGCCGAGTTTGGCTTGGAAGCATTGAAGGCTCAGGCGGTGGCGGCCCGGACGGTGGCGGTCCGGCGGTTGCGGTGTTTTGGCGGGACCGGTTATCCGGCGGCGCCAGGCGCCGACTTAAGCGACGATGTTCGTGATTCCCAAGCCTGGCTCAGCCGGCGACAGTTAATTGCCAAATGGGGCCTGTTGGGCTACCGCCGTTACTGGCGGAAGATCAGCGCCGCGGTGGAAGCGACCAGCGGTCTGATCCTTACCTACGACGGCCAGCCGATCGACGCGCTTTACCACTCGACCAGCGGCCCGCGGACCGCCGACGCGGAGGAACTGTGGGGCAAGTCCGTTCCTTATCTGAAGAGCGTTCCCTGTTCCTTCGGCCAACATTCCCCGCGTTACCAGCAAGAACGGGTTTTTACGGTGCCGGAACTTTTCTCCACTCTCGGCCTGGCGGAGAGTGCCGACGGTGGCGCGGCCCCGCGGATTTTGAAGCGGACGGCCAGTGGGCGGGTGGGTACCGTGCAGGTCGGGAAGGGGGTATTCTCCGGGAACGAGCTCCGTTTGCGGTTGGGGCTGGCTTCAACCAATTTCACCGTCCACCGGCGCGAGGGGAAAGTGATCTTTACCACGGTCGGGTACGGCCACGGGGTTGGGCTGTGCCAATACGGGGCCGATGGCATGGCCCAGGCGGGTAAGGCCTTTACGGAGATTCTCCATTATTACTATCAGGGTGTGGAACTTAAAAAACTACGTCTGAACTGAAACGCGGCGGCCGGGAAGGGCCGCTTTTTGGTCGCCCGATGGATAAATTAGGATCAATTGGGAAAACTAGCATCTAAACTGTCCTTCGAGGTGACCGCGATGCGTACAGGAGATCAAGGTAAACTGAGCTTCAAAACGGACCGGACCGGAGGCTGGGCCCGGGCCTGGATGCGGCTGAAACAGTTTCCGGCCGCGATTTTCCGGCTGGGCCGCCGGGGCTGGACCCGATTTATGGTCCGCCAACGGTTCCTGGTTGGGGTCTTCGCTTTTCTGGTTTTGGCGGCCGCCGGATGGGGTATCGGACGCCGGCTCCGTCCGTCGGCTGGCCCCACGCCTTTGGTGGTTGAAGAAAAACCGGCGGTGGTGACGGAAACGGTGACTACCGATTACGAAACTTTACTCCGGGAGATCCAAACGGAACTGGCAGCGCTCCAGGCCCGGCTGATGGTGGCAGACCCGGCCCAAACCGCCCAAGACCAAACCGGCCAGACCGGCAAGACGGCCCAGAGCGCCCAGACTGCCCAGACCGCGGCGGAAACGGATCCCGGGCCGGCCTTCACCCCTTTAAAGCTGGTGCCGCCCGTGGCCGGCAAAGTAACCAAGCGGAGCGGTTGGGAGAAAAAAGCCGGTGAATGGCGCTATCATTCCGGAGTTGACCTCGCCGTTCCCCCCGGGACGCCCGTGGTGGCGGCGGCGGCGGGCATGGTGGCCGAGATCAAAACCGATGCCGCGTTGGGTACGGTTGTTCTGCTTGACCACGGGCACGGCTGGCAGTCTTTGTACGGCCAGCTCACCGGGGTTCAGGTTGCCACCGGACAACAAGTGGCCCAGGGGGCGCTTTTGGGGTACAGCGCGCGGACCAGTTGCGGTCCGGCCCCGGGCATCCATTTCAACCTGTATTGCCGGGAGGATCCGGTTGATCCGTTGACAATGTTGGATCTGGCCCTGGAATAGCGCCGGGAACGGGCGGTTGACCAAAAGGTCCAGGTTATATTGTTCCTCCCCCACCCATATAATTTAGTGAAAAATCACGGGAGAGGGTGGGGGAGTGAAGGACTATATTCAACAGCGCGTGCTTGACCTGAGCAGGTTTATTGTTAAGGAGAAAGCCACTGTTCGCCAGGCTGCCGGGCATTTCGGCGTCAGCAAAAGTACGGTCCATAAGGACGTAACCGAGCGACTACCTGGTATTAATAAAATCTTGGCCAAGGAAGTCAAGCGTGTTTTGGAGAAGAACAAAGCGGAACGCCATATCCGCGGCGGGGAAGCAACCCGCCGAAAATACCAGACTAAGCTAGAAAAGGGGGAAAAAAAAGGAGGATATTCCAAAATAGTATAGAAAATATCGTTGTGCATAATTTACTCCGTTGGGGGGCGCAGACATGTTAAATCTCTCTTGCGACATCGGGATTGATCTTGGAACGGCCAATATTTTGGTGTACGTACGGGGTAAAGGCATTGTCGTGCGGGAGCCTTCTGTCCTGGCTTTAGACAAAGAGACCGGAAAGATTCTGGCCGTTGGTGAAGAAGCCAGGCGCATGATTGGTCGTACCCCCGGCAACATTGTGGCCGTGCGGCCGCTGAAGGATGGCGTCATTGCCGATTATGACGTTACCGAGACGATGCTCAAATACTTTATCGAAAAGGTCAGCCCAAAACCGAGATTATTCCGACCGCAAGTTGTGGTCTGTATCCCATCCGGAGTCACCAGCGTCGAACAGCGGGCGGTGCGTGAAGCCGCCATGCAAGCCGGCGCGAAGGACGCCCAATTGGTCGAGGAACCGATGGCAGCGGCGCTCGGCGCTGGAATTGATATTTACGAAGCCAGTGGGAATATGGTGGTCGATATCGGTGGCGGGACGACGGATATCGCCATTATTTCCCTGGGTGGTATTGTGGTCAGCCAATCGCTGCGGATTGGCGGTGACAAGTTTGACGAAGCCATTATTAAGTACATCAAAAAGATGTACAACTTGATGATCGGCGAGCGGAGCGCGGAAGAGATCAAGATCCAGATTGGTTCGGCTTATCCGGAAGGGGAAGGCAAAAGCATGGAGATCCGGGGCCGGGATCTGGTCACCGGCCTGCCGCGGACGATTATCTTTTCCTCCGCCGAGTCCTTCCAAGCGATGGCCGAGCCGATCAACAGCGTGATCGACGGGATCAAATCCGTTTTGGAACGGACCCCACCGGAACTGGCCTCCGACATTGTGGACAAGGGGATCGTGCTCACCGGCGGCGGTGCTTTACTGCATGGTTTTGAAAAACTATTAAAGGAAGAGACCGGAATACCGATACATTTAGCAGAGGATCCCCTTTCCTGTGTGGTATTGGGAACCGGCAAAATTTTGGAACTCGTCGACAAAGAAAAAACCAACTTGGTCGTTGGGGGCCGTTCCGTTTAACCATACCATACATAGACCGAACGATTGCAAAGAGGGCAGCGGGGAGACTCAATGCCCTTTTTTAATTTCCGGACAAGGAGGTGATGAAGTGCTCAGAGGATTATATACGGCGGCCAGCGGGATGAACCACGAATTAAACCGGCAGGATGCGATCGCCAACAATTTGGCCAACATTGACACGATCGGTTACAAGAAGGATGAGATGATTGGCGCCTCTTTCCAGGCCGAGCTTTACTATGCTCTTGACCGCCGGTCGATCCAGCCGATCGGGTTTGCGCCGCTTGGGGTCGAGACGGATCAGGTCTATACCCATTTGGGCACCGGGAATATTCTTACCACCGGCAACCCTTTGGACGTGGCGATCATTGGTGCGGGTTACTTTGTGGTCGACAACGGGGTCAACCAGGCGCTCACCCGGAACGGCCATTTCACCAGGAACGCCCAGGGCTATTTGGTTAACGACGACGGCGAGCTGGTTTTGGGCGAGAATGGGCCAATCCGTTTGGACGGGCCGGTTGAGATCGGCGCAGATGGAGTCATCCTCGCCAACGGCCATGTCGTCGACCGTTTGTTGGTGGTGATCCCCGCGAACGAGGCTTTTCTGGTGAAACAGGGGCACAATCGTTTTCTTTACGACGGCGCCTGGACAAGGCTGGAGACGGCCGTGGTGGAACAGGGCGCCCTCGAAAACTCCAACGTGAACGCGATTGAAGAGATGACAAAGATGATCGCCGTGACGAGAGCTTACGAGAGCAACCAGAAGGCGATTGCCATCGCGGATGACATCATGAGTAAGATTGCCAATGAGATCGGGCGGCTTTAAGCGAGGGGGCTGGACCTTTTGAAGGAGGTCCCCTGGACAACCGTCGAACGACCGAGACGGTTGGATGATTGAAAACAGGGAGGTACGGAAGGTGATTAGAGCACTTTGGACAGCCAGTTCGGGAATGATTGCCCAGCAAACCAACATCGATATCATCTCGAACAACCTGGCGAACGTGAATACCGTAGGTTATAAAAAATCCCGTGCCCAGTTTCAGGATTTGCTTTACCAAACAGTCCGGGCGGCCGGGAGCACGACCGCCCAGGGGATCATGAACCCCACCGGATTGCAGGTCGGCCACGGGGTACGGCTGGTTTCAACGAGTAAATCCTATGAACAGGGCGATGTGATGCAGACCGGTAACGCCCTTGACCTGATGATCGAGGGCGACGGCTTTTTCCAACTGCTGTTACCCGACGGATCCATCGGTTACACCCGGGACGGCAATTTCAAAATCGATGGGGAAGGGCGGATCGTCAATAACGACGGCTACATCCTCCAGCCGGAGCTTTGGATCCCCGAAAACGCCACTGATGTCATTGTGGGGTCCGACGGCACGGTCAGCGTCGTCCTGGCGGGGGAGGAGTTACCCCAGGAGATTGGCCAAATTGAACTGGTGCGCTTTTTGAACCCGGAAGGGTTGATTAATATCGGGCGGAACATTGTCCGGCCCTCGTTTGCTTCCGGGGAGATCCAGTACGGAACGGCCGGGATCGAAGGTTTTGGGACCATTTCCCAGGGTTACCTTGAGATGTCCAATGTCAAAGTGGTGGAAGAGATGGTCAATTTGATCGTCGCGCAGCGGGCGTACGAGGTTAACTCCAAAGCAATTCAGGCGGCCGATGAAATGCTGCAGACCGCAAATAACCTCAGGCGGTAAAATGAGAAGGGTTTGGTTTTTGGTCCTTAGCTTCTTGCTCCTGACCGGAATGATGACGGTGGCGGCCACCGGGCCTAAAGCGGTCATCACGATCCCCCCCGCGTTGGAGGTGGAAGGCGAGGAGCTTGAACTGGGACAGCTGGCGATGATCGAGGCGGAGCCGGCCCTCCGGGAGAAAATAAGCCGGATTAACCTGGGCCGGGCCCCGCGCTTTGGGGAAACCGCCTCCCTTTACCGGACGAATGTCGTCTATATTCTGGACCGGTCGGGCTTGGCGGGCACCTATACCTTGGAGATGCCGCCGAAAGTCACGGTGACCAGGGCCGGCCAGTTGGTGACGGCCGATCAGATGCTGGCGGCCGTGGAAGCGTATATTGGGAAGCATGCCTCTCCCGCCTGGACAGGCTGGCGGGTGGAACCAGGCCGCCTCCAGGAACGGCGGGTTCCCCGGGGCGAGCTCGCTTACCGGTTGGAAGGGGACCGTACACCGCTCAAACCCGGTTTGAACACCTTTCGCCTGGGGATCCTGGTGGACGGAGCGGTTCTTTTCACGGTTCCCGTGACGGTGCGTTTGACCATTGAAGCGCCGGTTTACGTCAGCACGCAACCGCTCGACCGCTACACCGAGCTTTCCGCCGAGGTGGTCCGCCGGGAGGTGCGGGAACTGACGACCGGCAACGAATGGTTGGGGGAACTGACCGCCGGGCGGTACCGGGTGACCCGCGATCTCCCCGCGGGACGGGTCCTGCTCGCCGGGGATCTGGAAGAGAAACCTTTGGTTACAAAGGGAAGCAAAGTAAGGTTGATTCTTGAGTCCGGGTCGGTTCAGGTGGAACTTACCGCGCAGGCGGAAGAGGATGGTTGGTTGAACCAGGAGATTATCGTGACCAACCTGGACAGCAACCGCCGGTTAACGGCGACGGTAATGGGACCCGGCTTGGTGGAGGTGAAATTGAAATGAGACGAATTGTCCTCTTTTCTCTGGTGGGAATCCTCCTTCTCGCGGCCGTTGGCGCGGAAGCGAGTTCGTTGTGGACAGAGGAAAGCGGTTCCTATTTTATAAAACCGCAGCGCGAATTTCGCGTGGGCGACCTTTTAACGATTGTCATTTCGGAACAGTCAAAGGCTACTTCCAAGACGGGGGTTAACTCCGAGGAAGGAAGCGCCATCGTGGTGGGACCGGGGGCCGGCCTCCTGACCGACCTTCTTCCCTACTTGAAAGGGTCCGTCAGTAGCTCCTATGACGGAGCGACGGGGACGAATAAGACTGGAAGTTTGCAAGCCCAGCTTACAGTGAGGATTGTTTCGATTGACGCCAACGGTAATCTCTGCTTTGAAGGCTCGAAAGAGATCATGGTCAACCGCGATCTCCAACGGTTGACCTTCAGCGGCGTGGTCCGGCCGGAAGATGTGAGCCGGAACAATACCGTGCTCTCCACCTATGTCGCCGAAGCGAAGATCGACTACGTGGGGAATGATTACGCGACTCAGAAAGGACTCTTGACCCGTGCTTTTGAGTGGCTGTTCTAAGGGATGGAGACGTGAGGTGATTGTTTTGGGACAAAGGAATGCGGGGCGGTGTTGGTTGGCCCGTTGTCCCTTTCTCTTGATCTTGCTTGTCATCTTTCTTCTGGTCCCGGCCGTCCCGGCCCAAGAGGCGGGGGGCGTTGCCGTCCGGATCAAAGACGTGGCCCGTCTGGTTGAAGACCGGCCGAACCAGTTGACCGGGTTTGGTTTGGTCGTCGGTTTGAACGGGACCGGTGACGGCAGCCAGGGTTTTGCCCTGGAGATGGTCCTGAATTTCCTGGCCCACCATGGTTTCACCGTGGACCGCGCGAGCATCCGCCTCCGGAACGTGGCCGCGGTTGCCTTGTCGGCCACTTTGCCCATGTATAAACAGAACGGGGACGAGTTGGAAGTGACCGTCTCTTCCATTGGTGATGCGAAAAGCCTCCAGGGGGGAATTCTCCTGCAATCACCCTTAACGGGGGCCGACGGGCGGGTGTACGCGGTGGCCCAGGGGCCGGTGGTGGTCGGCGGTTTCACAGCCGAAACCAGACGGGGGAGCCGGCAGACGACGAACCAACCGACGGTTGGTTTAGTCCAGGCCATTGTCGAGAACACAGTCCCGGTTCAGGCGGGGACGGGTGGCGTTTTACGGTGGGTGCTGGCCAACCCGGATTATTCGACGGCCAGCCGGATGGCCCAGGCGATCAACGCCTCCTTAGGCGCCGAGCTGGCGGTGGCCGCAAGCAAGGCGGAGGTCCAGGTGGCTATTCCCGAGGCTTACCGGTCGAACCCGGTGGGTTTTGTGGCTTTAATTGAAAACATCCAGATCGCCCAAGCGCAGACCGCACGGGTGGTGGTCAACCCCCGGACCGGGACGATTGTTTTTGATGAGAATGTCCGGATCGCTCCGGTGGCGGTGACCCGGGGCAACATCACGGTCCGGATCAGCGCGGAGCAAAGGGTGGTCCAACCATCCCCGTTGTCCGCCGGGGAAACGGTGGTCACCACCAACGAAACCCTGGAAGTGGCGG
>JAAYMP010000140.1 GCA_012521315.1 Bacillota bacterium | reverse complement strand
CGATCTAAAGTGAACCGGCCTTCCCTCTAAAATAATCCGGCCGGCATCCTTCTCGTAAACACCGTTTAAAATCTTGATCAGTGTGGACTTGCCCGCTCCATTCTCGCCCATCAGGGCATGGATTTCACCCTTGCGGAGCGTCAAGTCTACGTTATGCAAAGCTCTGACCCCTGGAAAGGATTTACCGATCCCCTCCATTTTGAGGATGTTTTCTGACAGCAAGCAAAGCCCTCCTTACCGGTAGCACATAAATTAAGAGCAGTGCGGTTAGCCGGAGAGGCTCCCAACACCGCACTGCGTCAACTGTTACAGAAAACTACCTTGTGATTACACCCTTGCCCGGATCGGCATTGATCCCATATTTTTCGATCTGTTCGTCGGTGATCGTGTCAGTCGTTAAGATTAATTCTTCCTGATAGACAATGCCTTTGGGGATCTTACCGCTTTTGATCCACTGATCAATCTGGCCGGCCTGACGTGGATTACACTGGACATCAGCGTCCCAGTAACCGGCTTGCACGTTCCTCAGGGCAAAACGGTTAAAGTCAAAACCAATAATCTTGACCTTGCCATTCTTCCCATGGCTGATCCCGGCCGCCTCTAGCGCCTGAACAGCTCCTTGCGCCATACCGTCGTTCTGAGCATAGATGACGTTGAAATCCTTTTTCGCGGCAATTGCGGCTTCAACCACTTTACGGGCTTCCTCAAGGCTCCAAGTGTCTCCACCGGTTCCATCAGCCACAATGTTGAGTTTACCCTCTTCGGCGGCTTTGAGTAACGGGGCGCTGCGCCCGATCTCAGCTGCGCTCCCCAACTGCCCACGAATCAAGACGACATTAATGGGTTTTGGAACATTATTCAACACCCAGTCTGTTGCCAAGCGACCCTCATAATGCATGTCGGAGAGAAGCGCCGCCTCATAGTTGGAGGGGTCCGTATCAATTGCCCGATCAAAGAGGATAACCCTCACACCGGCTCTTTTTGCCGACCGCAGAACGTCGTCCCATCCGGAGGCGTTGGCGGCCGAGATCAGGAGATAGTCCACTCCATCGCGGATATACCCTCTGGCCGCTGCGATCTGCTCGCTGTTGTCCGCGGTATTGGTCTGTTTGGCGTCATAGCCGTTTTCCCTTGAGAAGACCACGTTCATGTCTTCAACATTGGCCTGACGGTATCCGGATTCTTCCGGCGGTAAATTTACGATCCCAACCTTAATCAGTTTTTTTGAAGCTGCCAAAGTAAACCCGCACACAGTAGACAGCACCAGAACAACCACTAGTAGTAACAATCCCACTCTCGTCAACCTCTTCATCCATAAACCTCCTTTTTCTTTTTAGACCGAAACAAGGTAACTCTTCCAACGTTTCAAACGTTTTTGGCCTGTACCCCCCTTCTTTTCGATTTCATATGGAGTTTTATATTAAGCTTAAGCGGCCCTTGCCAACCAAGCGGCCAGCGGCCACCTCTCCCTGTTAACCTATTATTAATATAAAAAACGAGCCGTTCGAATTGAATAGAGATTTTTTGATTATGCTAGAGAATTTTTTACATAACAGAAACGATCAAAAAAATTACATTAAAAAAAAATATTGTCAAGTTGAATGCTTAGAATAGGTCAATTATTATAAAATTGTAAACACAGGTTTTATCTTTCCAGGCAACATTCCAGGCAACACCAGATCATTATTTATTCAAAAATGTTCTAAACGTTCGGCATGAATGAATAGGTAAAATCAAAAGCGCGGTTCTTGGGTGACTGGGTGACTTAATAAAAGACTTATTTAATTTTTAATTAAAGAAAGGAGATTGGCATGGTTAATATCGAGCAAAAAGAAGTATGGTTTGTTACGGGCAGTCAACACCTTTACGGCGAGGAAACTCTGCGGCAAGTAGCAGAACATTCGCGAGTAATCGCGACCTCATTATCGGAAAATCCCAAAATACCGGTGAAGATTATTCCGAAACCGGTTCTAACCACCCCCGACGCCATCCTCAATCTCTGCATCGAAGCCAATACCGCTCCCAACTGTATCGCCATTATCACCTGGATGCATACTTTCTCCCCGGCCAAGATGTGGATCGCCGGATTAAAAGCATTAACAAAGCCGTTGGCTCATCTGCATACCCAGTTTAACCGGGATATTCCCTGGTCGGAGATTGACATGGATTTTATGAACCTGAACCAATCCGCCCATGGCGATCGGGAGTTTGGGTTTATCGGGGCCCGACTGCGTAAAGCCCGCAAGGTGATTGTTGGTTTCTGGCAGGATGAGGAGGTCGTCGCACGGTTGGCGACCTGGATCAGGGCGGCCTTGGCCTGGAATGACCTGCAAGGCGCTAAATTCGCCAGATTTGGCGATAACATGCGGGAGGTAGCGGTCACCGAGGGTGATAAAGTCGCTGCCCAAATTCGGCTGGGGTATTCGGTCAACGGTTATGGCGTAGGTGATCTGGTTGCTGTGATCAAAAGCGTTTCGCAGAACGAGATCCGGGATCTGCTGGCTGAATACGAGCAAAAATACAGGATCCAAAAAGAATTGGCCGCCGGCGGCAGGCAAAGAGCTTCCCTGGAAGAAGCAGCCCGGATTGAACTGGGGTTAAAGAAGTTCTTAGAAACCGGCGGGTTCAAAGGATTCACCACTACCTTCGAGGATTTACACGGCCTGGTCCAGTTACCGGGATTGGCGGTCCAACGTCTTATGGCGGCCGGTTACGGATTCGGCGCCGAGGGTGACTGGAAGACCGCCGCCTTGCTCCGGGCGATGAAAGTGATGGCTTATGGCCTCAAAGGCGGGACCTCTTTTATGGAAGATTACACTTACCATCTCCAGGCAGATCAAATGAGGGTATTAGGCGCTCATATGCTTGAGGTTTGTGAGTCAATCGCCACCGATCAACCTTCTTTAGAGATCCACCCGCTCGGAATCGGAGGCAAAGCGGACCCGGTCCGTCTGGTCTTTAATGTACCGGCGGGACGGGGTCTGAATGCGTCAATCATTGATCTGGGCAACCGTTTCCGTTTATTAGTAAACGAGATCGAGGTAACCGCAGCCGAACACGATCTACCCAAGCTTCCGGTGGCCCGGGCCCTTTGGGCGCCGCAACCAAACTTGAAAACAGCGGCTGAAGCCTGGATCCTGGCTGGCGGCGCTCATCACACCGGATTCAGCCAGGCTCTGACCAAGGAGCACTTGTAGGATTTCGCGGAGATCGCCGGTATCGAATACCTGTTGATCGATGCGGACACCAAAATCAGCGCTTTCAAAAAAGAACTCCGCTGGAACGAACTCTATTATCACCTGGTCCAAGGGATCGGGGATTAACCGGGCTATACCGTTAGTGAGGCGTGTAACTTTAAAGTGCTTGTAGATCTCAGTTCAAAGGGGGTTGTTAATTATGGCTAATGACCAATATGTTCTGGGACTTGATTTTGGCACGGATTCAGTCCGGGCATTGCTGATTGAAACGGCAACCGGAAGGGAAACCGCCAGCGAAGTGGCTTACTACCCTCGCTGGGCGAAAGGGTTATACTGCGATCCGGATAAAAATCAATTCCGACAGCATCCGCTGGACTATATTGAAAGCATGGAAACGGCCGTGAAAGGCGCTTTAGCCAAAATGCCCGCAGGAAGCGGAGCGCGTGTGGTTGGAATTGGCGTGGACACGACCGGTTCCACCCCCTGCGCTATTGATCGAAACGGCCTCCCCTTGGCTCTGCGGGAAGAATTCCGGGAGAACCCCAACGCCATGTTCATTCTCTGGAAAGACCACACCGCAGTCGGGGAGGCCGCCGAAATCAATCAGATCGCGAAAAACTGGGGCGGCGTTGATTATACCAAGTACGAAGGAGGCGTCTATTCCTCGGAATGGTTCTGGGCGAAAATTTTGCACACTTTACGGGAGGATGCCCAGATCCGGGAACACGCCTACTCGTGGATCGAACATTGCGACTGGATTCCGGCTCTGTTGACCGGCGTTCAAAACCCAGCCGCACTGAAACGGAGCAGGTGCGCGGCAGGGCATAAAGCAATGTGGCATCAAGATTGGAACGGCCTTCCAGCTGAAGAATTCTTGACCGGGATTGACCCGTTGTTAGCCGGTTTACGGGATCGCCTTTATCAAGAAACATATACCTCGGACGTTAAAGCCGGCGATTTGACAGCCGAATGGGCGGAGCGGTTAGGTTTAAAACCGGGTATCGCTGTTGCCGTCGGGGCTTTTGACGCCCACATGGGCGCTGTCGGCGCGGAGATCACGGAAGAGACCTTGGTTAAGATCATGGGCACCTCAACCTGTGATATCATGATCGCCGCACCCGAAGTGATCGGTGATAAACTAATCGCCGGGATCTGCGGGCAAGTAGACGGTTCGGTGATTCCGGGTTACATTGGCCTGGAAGCCGGTCAATCAGCCTACGGCGACGTTTACGCTTGGTTCCGCAAATTACTCTGCTGGCCGCTGGAAGCAATCTTGCCGGAAACCTCGCTCCTCAGTCCGGAGCTGGTAGTCAAATTGAAAGCGGAAATCGAGGCGAAGATCCTCACGCAGCTCGGTGACGAAGCGGCTCAGATCAAAAGCGGAGAAACAGGTTTAATCGCCCTCGACTGGTTAAACGGCCGCCGGACGCCTTACGCCGACCAAACTCTAAAAGGAGCGGTCGCCGGACTGACCTTGGGCACTACCGCTCCCAAGTTCTACCGCGCTCTGGTGGAAGCAACCGCTTTCGGCGCCAAAGCCATCGTCGAACGTTTCCGCGAGGAAGGCGTTGCCATCAATCAAGTAATCGCCATCGGCGGCATCGCAAAAAAAAGTGATTTCGTGATGCAAGTAACTGCCGATGTCTTGAATATGCCGATTAAAGTCGCTCGTTCCGAACAAGCCTGTGCGCTGGGGGCCGGAATGTTCGGCGCTGTCGCCGCCGGAGTTTATTCCTCGGTCAGCAAAGCCCAAACCCGGATGAGTAGCGGATTTGACAAAACTTATACTCCCCAACCGGAGGCTGCGCAAAAGTATCAAAAATCCTATCAAAGATACCAGGAACTCGGTGAAATCCTGGAAAAACAATTACAAACCCTGTAAAGAAGGTGCCGCGGATGCTTGAAAGACTGAAAGAGCAAGTATTAGAGGCCAACTTGGAGTTATACCGTCGCGGATTGGTCATTTACACCTGGGGAAATGCCAGCGGCATCGACCGGGAGCAGGGCCTGGTCGTAATTAAACCCAGTGGCGTGGCTTACGAAAAACTAAGGACTGATTCCATGGTAGTTCTGACCCTGGATGGCGAAATAGTGGAAGGCGAGTTGCGACCCTCTTCGGATACCCCCACCCACTTAGGCCTGTACCGAGGTTTTCCGGAGATCGGCGGCGTGGTCCATACACACTCCCCCCACGCCACCGTTTGGGCCCAGGCCAACCGGGAGATCCCTTGTTTTGGGACCACCCATGCTGATTACTTTTACGGCGCCATTCCCTGCGTCCGGGTCCTTACAAAAGACGAAGTTACGACCGAGTATGAAAAAAACACCGCCCAAGTCATTATTGAATATTTTCAAAACCGCAATTATCAGCATCTCCCCGGCGTATTAGTGGCCGGTCACGCGCCGTTTACCTGGGGCAAGGACGTCGCCGAAGCCGTCCATAACAGTGTCGTATTGGAGGAGATCGCAAAGATGGCTTTCGCTTCTCTCCAACTAAATCCGGAGCTTGGACCATTACCAAAGTATTTGTTGGACAAACATTTCCTGCGCAAACACGGCCCCAAGGCCTATTACGGCCAGGCGAAGAAGTGATGGACAAAGCCCCCTTAAAGTCTGTAGTCCTTCCCGTGACCGGGGCGGACTACAGACTATTATAACGCCCTTGAATAACAATTACCTGTTCATACTTAATTCGTTAATTTTTCTTTGATAAAGCTCATAGTTCTCCCGGTCAAAACAGACGAAGATTACTTTCTTTATCTGTTGTTCATCTTTCAAGAAGGCGGCCACGGTTTGCAGAGCAATCTCCGCTGCCAGTGCTTTGGGAAAGCGATAGACACCTGTACTGATATTGGGAAAGGCAATGGTGGTCACCGCATTTTCCACCGCCAGCGCCAAGCTGTTCCGGTAGCAATTGGCCAGCAGACGCGGTTCATCCTTTTCACCGCCGTGCCAAACCGGCCCTACTGTATGGATTACATATTTGGCCCGTAGCTTGCCTGCTGTGGTAATGACCGCCTCCCCGGTCGGACACTCTCCTTGCTTTTTCCGGATCGCTTGGCATTCTTCCAGGATCTGGGGTCCGCCCGCTAGGTGGATCGCCCCGTCCACCCCGCCGCCCCCCAAGAGACTGCTATTGGCAGCGTTGACAATGGCGTCAACCTCAACCTTGGTAATAT
>JAAYMP010000139.1 GCA_012521315.1 Bacillota bacterium | reverse complement strand
TCCCGCCGCCGACGCTGCTGCGGCGACAACCGGAAAAGATTAGGGCAGAAAGGAGAATTACCGTCAAACCGAAAGGTAAAAGCTTCTTCAACATTGTAAATCACCCCTGCTCGTGGTTTAATGTTTATAATTATAACTTATCCACTACCACCAAAACACCCACGAAAGTCTTTGGTGGCGAATTTTACCGGACCTGTTTGCCGGCATATTGGCTAAAAGGGCGGTCTTGCCTTAACCGGCGCCGGTATGTAACAAGGTGGCTTTTTGGCCGGTCGGGCAATCACCCGGCGCTATATAGTGGATCATGTTTGTTTCGATGATACCTATTGTTCCAAAATTGGAATAACATTTATATAAGCAAAGAAAGAACGATGATTCTGTGCCTTGCTTTTTCACCTGCCTTGCCGTATAATGTAAGATAATTGATTCCACGAAGGAATCTCCGCTTTCCGAAGAAAGCGTTTACCGCCTAATCATAGACCAATAGCTTTGGATTGATTACCGCGAAGGTGATTGGACTCCCCGACGGGGGTCTCGCCTTGGCGGTTTTTATTTGGTCTGGGGGGAAATGGAGTGCTGGTGGAAGGGGAGAATATTTGCTACAAATACGATGACGGCGGTTCCTTCGCCCTCCAAGATGTGGCTCTGCGCATCAAAGAAGGTGAGTTTGTCGCCATTCTTGGCGGTAATGGCTCCGGCAAATCAACAATGGTCAAACACCTCAATGCCCTGCTTAGGCTGCAATATGGCGAGCTAAGGGTGGCGCAGATTAACGTCCGGAACGAGGAGGAGATCTGGCGTTTACGCCGCCTCTGCGGCATGGTCTTTCAAAATCCCGATCATCAGTTTGTCTCCGCGGTAGTGGAGGAAGACATCGCCTTCGGCCTTGAAAACTATGAAGTGCCCCGGGACGAAATCCCGGCGCGGGTCCGGTCGGCCCTGGCGATGGTGGAGATGGACGGTGGTTATGAGAAACGGGCACTGCACACGCTTTCCGGCGGTCAAAAACAGCGCATCGCCCTGGCCGGTGTGTTGGCGCTGGAGCCGGAGATCATCATCTTCGATGAGGCCACCGCCATGCTTGACCCCGGCGGCAGGCAGGAAGTGGTGACGATCATGCACAAGCTGCACCGGGCCGGCAAAACGATCATCGCCATCACCCATTATGTGGAGGAAGCGGTGGCCGCCGACCAAATCATCCTGCTGCACCGGGGCCGGATTTTGGCCTGCGGCCGTCCGCGGGCGATCCTGACTGATCGTGACCTGATGCGGGCGGCGGAGCTTATCCCGCCCCTGCCGGTGCGCCTCTACTATGACTTGCAACAAGCGGGTGTCCATTTAAACCGGTGTCCACTGACGGAGGAGGAGTTGGTCGAGGCAGTATGTCAATTAAGGTCGAAAATCTAAGCTTTTCCTATCTGCAATCCACGGGGGAAAGAGTCGAAGCCCTGACAAACGTATCTTTTTCCCTCGAGGCGGGTGCTTTTGTCGGGGTTATGGGACCCGTTGGCAGTGGTAAGACCACCTTGATCCAACTGCTGGCCGGGCTACGGGTGCCCACTAGCGGGCGGATCTATATCAACGGCGCTGATATCAATGGCCGGGGGTACGACCGGAACCGTTTAAGACAAACGGTGGGCATCGTATTTCAAGAACCGGAACACCAGCTTTTTGCCCCAACGGTGGAAAAAGACGTCGCCTTTGGGTTGAAGTATAGCGGTTTGGATCCCCAGGAGGTAACCGCCCGCGTCCGGTGGGCCCTGGCCACCATGGGCTTTGACTATGATAAGATCCGCCACCAGTCGCCACTGGCTCTTTCCGGCGGGGAAAAACGGCGGGTTGCGATTGCCGGCGTGATCGTCACGAAACCGCAGGTTTTGATCCTGGATGAGCCCATCGCCGGGCTTGACCCTTCCGGCCGGGATAACTTTTTGCGGTTTCTGACGCAAATGAATCAAGCCGGGACGATCATTATTCTGGTCTCCCATAACATGGAGGCCCTGGCCGATTATACCAGGCATCTGCTGGTGCTGGAGCGGGGACGCCTGGTGGACTCCGGACCGACCAGAGAGGTTTTCATCCGTCTCAAGCAAAGGACGACCGGTTTCCATGGCGAGACGGGCGCGCAGAGAATCGCCACCCGGCTTGCCGGGTGCGGGCTGGCTCATCCTGCTGCGGTAGTTACCTATGCCGATTTACTCTCCGCTCTCAAACAGGAACTGACCGGAGGTGGTCGGGGATGAGGACCCTGCCGACCGGTCAATACCTTCCCGGGCATTCCTTCCTCCACCGGCTCGACGCCCGGGCAAAACTGCTCTGCCTTTTTCTCCTGATGGCTGCCGTCATCGGCGCCCCGTCGCTTTGGGGTTACGCCCTGGTGCTGGCGGTGGTTGCCCTTCTCATCCTGCTTTCCGGGTTGCCGCTGCGCAGCGCCGTGGCGCCGGTCCGGGGCGTGTACCTGTTTTTGCTGGTCATCTGGCTGATGAATGCCCTGTTTTTCGATGGGGAAGACGTCCTGTTCTCCTGGGGAATCATTCAGCTTACGCGCGGCGGGATGGAGCAAGGCTTCCGCGTGGCGGCCAATGTGGTCCTTGTCTTGATCCTCGGGAATCTGCTGACCATGACAACCTTGCCCACCCAGGTCGCCGCGGCGCTGGCGAGCCTGACCAAGCCGCTCGCGCGCGTCGGTGTTCCCACCGAAGAGGTGGGGATGATCATCAGTGTGGCCATTCAGTTTATCCCCACTTTGCTGGAGGAGGCGGAGCTGATCAAAATGGCCCAGACGGCCAGGGGCGCCCGGTTTGAAAGCAAGAAGCTGGTGGAACGGGCGACGAGCTTGCTCCCCTTGGTCGTGCCGATTTTTGTCTCCGCTTTCCGCCGGGCTGAGGAGTTGGCCTTAGCGATGGAGGCGCGCGGCTACCGTTATGCCAGGAACCGGACCAAGCGGCAAGCTAACCCCTTGGCCCTGGCCGATTACCTGGCTTTGGCGGTTTGCGCCTTAATTTGTCTGGCCCAATTTTTTGTACGGCGGTAATAAGGCCGTATACCATAAAGTTTATAGAAATAATCGGGAGGGAAGAATCAATGTCCAAGATGTCTCCGGTAAAATGCACGGTTATTACTGGAGTCTGTATCGGCCTTTGTGTGGTTCTGCCGATGGCGTTCCATGCCATACCGAATGGCGGCACTCTTTTCAGTCCGATGCACATTCCTGTCTTGTTGTGCGGTTTAATCTGTGGCTGGGCTTACGGGCTCCTTTGCGGGCTGGCCGGTCCCTTACTCTCTGCTCTGCTCACGGGCATGCCGCCAATGCAGTATTTACCAGCGATGCTGGTTGAGCTTGGCACTTACGGACTGATGTGCGGGCTCCTCTTCAGCCTGGTCCGTACGAAAAAGCTTTATACCGATCTCTACATCAGTTTGGTCGTGGGGCTTTTGGCCGGGCGTATTGTGGCCGGGATTGCCCAAGCCTTGCTCTTTTTTGGTGGGCGCTACACTTTAGCGCTCTGGCTCACAAGCTACTTCGTCCGGACCTGGCCCGGAATGGTCACCCATCTCATTTTGGTACCGGCGGTGGTGGCGGCTTTGATCAAAGCAAAGCTGGTTCCGGAGCGGTACCCGGCGGAGTAAAAGCATGCGGGGCGCGACGTTTACCGGCTGCTTAAAACGCCAGGCCAAGTTACATCCGAGCTTGACGGCGCAGGACGCCGTCAAATTATGCTACCAAGCGGCATTTGGGGCCGAACATCTGTTGACGGACCCGGGACAGGCCCGGGCTACCCTGCTGGCTGAGTTTGAGCGGACTCCACCCCGGCGAGTTGCGGTTTTCGAGCCCATCTCCGTCACGTACAGCCGCTGTAACCTGGCGGCATGGAAGGAGAGGGAACTTCCTCCGGAATGGTTGTTCCAAATATTCTGGCATTCCGCCTCCGGCAAAAGAGAAAAGGCCGAACCCCTTTTTATCGATTATCTCCAGATCGTTACGGCCTGCGCCGAGAAGGGGATGCTTCCTTTTGACAGCGTCGAGTGGCAAAGGTATGTCGACGGCTATCTGGCCGGCGGGGTCCGTCCCGTCCACCACAGTGAAGCATACCGGCGCAGGGAGGAACCGGCCTACCGGATCGTTAAAAGGGAGTATGAAGAGTTATTGCCGGTTTTGGAAAGGTTGGCGGCCATTCCGGAACGAACCGGGCCGAAGGTCATCGCCATTGACGGACGGGCGGCGGCCGGCAAGACAACCCTTGCCAACCTGTTGGCGCAGGTGTTGGAGGCGGAGATCATCCGGATGGATGACTTCTTCCTCCCCGCGGAGCTGCGCACTACGGAGCGCTTGGCCCAAAGCGGCGGGAATATTCATTATGAACGTTTCGGCGCCGAGGTGCTCCCGCATTTGAAGAAGAACGAAAGCTTCGCTTACCGCCGTTTTGATTGCGGAATTATGGACTATGCTGAAACGCGGCTGGTCCCAAACAGTTCCTGGCGGATTGTCGAGGGGTCCTACAGTTGTCATCCGGCCTTTGGCGACTATATGGACTGCCGGATCTTCTGTGATGTTGCCGCCGATGAGCAGATGAAGAGGATTATCAAGAGAAACGGCCCGGAGATGGCGGCGGTCTTCGCGACCCGGTGGATTCCCATGGAAGAACAGTATTTCAAAACGGAACGCCTCAAAGAGCTTGCGGATGTAATAATTGAGTAGGTGTTCATTCCAGTAATACAAAACCTCCTCCCATGAGCGCAGGACTCAGGGGAGGAGGTTTTTCTGTCTTGATTATAAGTTGCGGAACTTACTTACCACGGCTTCTTCCCGCTTAGCCAGCCGTTTTTTGCCCAGTGTTCCCGGTCGGCCGGGTTCCAGTCTGTCTTTTGCATCATGCCCATTGCTTTAAAGACTGCTTTTGTCTTTATTCCCGGCTTAACTTTCCCCAGCTTTTTCAAGATCTTCTTGGCCAAACGGGCAACCTCTTTTTCGATCCAGGCTTTCCTTTTGGCCGGGACCCCCTCCCAATTGATCGCCCATACGTTTTTCGCATAGCCGTAACTGTGGGGAATTCCCCAGTAAAAGAAGTGCTGCCGGAGATCTTTTGTCACTTTTTTGGCCCCGGCGCCCGCGGCGGTGGAAACGGCCAGTCCGATTTTGCGGAACATTTGCGGATGGGGCCGGTGCGCCATCCACCGGTATCCCATATGGTCGAGGAAGGTCTTGAGTTGACCGGTCATCCCAAAGACATAGCAGGGGGAAGCGAGGATCACCAGATCGGCCTCCTCAATCGCCCTGACCACCGGCTGCACAACCTCGGCGTGGGGGCAGAAAAGCTCGCCTCTGACGAAACAATTACAACAACCGAGACAGAAAGGCGGGGTGTCGCGCGGCATGAAAAACTCAACGACCTCCGTATTTTCACCGGCCAGTTTCTTCAAGAACAGCCTGGTGATATTGTAAGTACTACCATGATGCTCTTGCCCATGGATGACGGTAATCTTCATTGGCGGTCAACTCCTTA
>JAAYMP010000138.1 GCA_012521315.1 Bacillota bacterium | reverse complement strand
TTCAAGTTCTTGCGCCGCCGGTTCCGCTGCCAGCCAACCATCCGGCCCCAGTCTTTTACTGAGTTCCTGGAAGTTCAAACCGCCGGCCAAAGCCACGAAATAGCGGCGTCTTTCCTTGATTCCTTGTCCCGCCGCCAATTTTTCCAGAGCCAACACTGCCGCCGCCAAATCTTGCATATTGGCGTAGGCCTCCTCCCGGCTGCCCGGAAGGAGGAGAATGACCCAGCCCGCCTTTTCCTGAAAAACCGCCGGGTTGGTTAAGGTCAGGCAGTCCATCATAAGATTACCGACAAACTCGGCCGGTAAACCGTGGCGCGCCAAAGAAGCGGCCGTCCGGGCATCCCGGGGAAAGATTTGCCGGCAAAACCGGCGCATGATCCGGCGTTCGAACCAAAGATGGGCCGCAATATAGTCGGATTTGGCAGTCGGCAGAAAGAAAGTGGGTCGCTTTAAAAAAAGCCCCGCCAAGGTCAGAAGATAAACATCACCAGCACAGACCGCCAAATCCACGCTTCCCCTTAATTGACGGAGCATGTTCACCTGGGCGCCAATCTGCCGAAAGAGCCCCGCTTTTACATCCCGGAGAAAATTACCAAAGCTGTTCCGGGTAAAGCCCCCGCTAGGCAGGGGCTCGGCGCCCATTAGCACCGGAATTCCTTTGGCGGCATAAGCCCGCCCGGTCCCAACCAGCGGGAAGCCCAACAGTTCAAATTCGGAAGCCACTTGCGCCAACTGTTCGCCTAAAACCGCGGCGATCTCATCCTCCCCGTGGCCGTTACTGAGCAAAAGCACCCGCCGGAGTTCTTCATTCTTCACCGTGCTCACCATTTACACCATGCCCTTCTTCGTCACTGTGGAAAATCCCGCCCTCGCCATACATTTTCGCATATAACCCATGGGTTTGTAATAACTCTTGATGGGTACCGACCTCGACAATTTTACCGTGGGCAAGAACGACAATTTTGTCCGCCCCTTGGACAGTGGAGAGGCGATGGGCAATGATAAAGGTGGTCCGTCCTTTCATTAACCGTTCTAAGGCCTCCTGCACCAGCCGTTCCGCTTCTGTGTCCAAAGCCGAGGTGGCTTCGTCCAGGATCAGGATCCGCGGGTTCCGCAGGAGCGCGCGGGCGATGGCAATCCGTTGCTTTTGTCCCCCCGAAAGCTGGGAGCCCCGTTCCCCGGCCAGGGTTTGGTAGCCGTTGGAGAGCTCAGTAATGAATTCATGGGCATTGGCCATTTTTGCGGCGTTAATAATCTCTTTCTCGGTGGCGTCCGGTTTCCCGTAGGCAATATTTTCCCAGATGGAGACCCCAAATAAAATCGTTTCCTGGGGGACCAGTCCGATCTGCCGGCGCAGAGAAGCTATTTTTACATCCCGCACATTATACCCGTCCACCAGCACCGCCCCGCTGGTTGGCACGTAAAAACGGGGTATTAAATTAACCAGACTGGTTTTTCCGGCTCCGCTGGGCCCCACCAGGGCAATTACTTCACCGGGGGCCACTTTTAAATTGATCCCGGAAAGAATCTCCTGGCCCGGGTGGTACCCGAAGCTGACATTGACAAACTCCACTTCACCCCTGATTTCCGGTAAGACGATGGCGTTTGGTTTGTCCCGTAGATCTTCCTGGTGATCCAGGATCTCAAACAACCGGTCCGCGCCGGCCAGCGCCTGCTGAAAAGTGTTGATGGTGTTGGTCAGGGTGGTGATTGGGGTTCCGAGCATCCCGATGTAGGTAAAGAAGGTGACTAAACTCCCGG
>JAAYMP010000137.1 GCA_012521315.1 Bacillota bacterium | reverse complement strand
GCCGCCGGCAGTTATCTGGTGGGTCGTCTGCTGTTTCCGGCTGGGGCCCGGGCGCGGGTCCGGCCGGAAGTGGCGGCGTATGAAGCACAGGTGAAAGCGACTTTCCAAACCATGAATGAATTTGAAGCGCGGGTTAAGCCGTTTGCGGACCGTTATCCGGACGTGGCGGCCGCCGCCCACCGGTGGGAGCAGTTGGCGGCCGAAGGGGATCAGCTTTTCCACCGGCAGCAAGAGTTCCGCCAGCGGGAGCTGGGAGGATACACCGGTCCGGTGGCGCAGTGCCCCTTGCCCGCCGGGGAGCAGCTTTTGAGCGGGCGCTGGCCTGACCTGTTCTCCTTTGCGCGGGTGGTGGCGCCCGAGGATGACTTGACCTGCCTGGGGCAATTGGTGGCTTGGCTGGCGGCGAAGCCGGCCGGTTGGTGGCGGCGGTTACTGGCGGACGCCAAGGCTTTTGAAGATGACCAGGCCGAACTGGGCCGGCGACAGGTCCGGCGGGAGGCGAACGTGCAGTATCTGGCGAAACAGCGGCAGCAACTGGAGGACTTGGCGCAAAGGGAGGAAGAACTACTAGCCCGGATTGACCCGCTCCTGACGGCGGCGGGCGGCGATTACCAGGAGGCGAAGAGACTTTGGGCCAAATGGCAGGAACTGGAGCAGCAGGGGGAGAAAGCCCGCACCGCCCTGGAGAACATCCTCACGATCCAGCGGGTTAAGACCTTGGCGGAATTGGAAGCCAAGAGCGATGACGCTTTTTTGGAGGCGCAAACCCTCCTCAGTGAGCGCCAGAAGCTGGTTGCGGCCCATCCCGGCCTCGTCCAACTGGAAACCGCCGCCGAACCGGAGGCGATTGAGACCGGCTACGCGCGGCGGCGGGAAGAAGTGGCCCGTACCCAGGCTGAACTGCGCGCCCTTGATGAAGAGATTCGCCAGCTCAACAAGGAACTGGCCCGGCTGGAAGGCCAGGCGCCGGAGAACATCGCCCGGGCGGAGGAAAGATTGGCGGAGCTTACGGCGGAACACGCCGAGGTTGAACTGGCCTGCGACGCCCTGGCTGTGGCTTATCAGGAAATGACCGCCGCGATCTACGATTTTCAGCATGCTTACCGCCAACGCCTGGCTACGGCGACCACCGAACACTACCGGGGAATCACCGGGCACAGTGGGCGCCGGGTCGAACTGGATGAAGCCTTCCGGGTGACCGTGGTCATTGATGGGCGGCCGGTTGCGCCGGGCCAACTGAGCCACGGCGCCCGGGACCAGCTTTATATCGCCCTGCGGTTGGGGATTGCCGATCTGTTGGCCACAGAAGCGGTTCTACCGTTTGTCTTTGATGACCCGTTTCTAAACTGCGATGCGGAGCGTTTAACGAAGATCCGTGCTTCTTTGGAGTTGCTGGCGGCCGAACGGCAGGTGATCCTCCTTTCCCACCGCGCCGACTTTGCCGCCTGGGGTGAGGCGCTGATGGTTAGAAGGCTGGCTTAGGCGGTCGGTCCGTGACCGGTTCAAGACCCGTGAGGGTCTTTTTTTTTGGTTTTGGCATAAAACAAGGGGCGGACCGATAGGATGGCAAAGGGGGAGATTTGTTAATAAAGGAGGGGGAAAAATGGAATACTTGGCACGGATCACGTTGGAGCACCGGGGAATCCAGGAAATGCTCCAGGTCCAGAAGGAACTGAACGAACGCTTGAAGAAGGCCAAGGGGGTTAATATCGTGCATTTGGAGAACACACTCCGTTTTTGGCGGGACTTTCTCGCCCAGGAACATATCAGTTGGGAAGAGGAGTTTGCCTTTGCCCTCTACCGCAAATTGAACCACGGCTTGCCCGAGAGGCTGCAAGGGGATCACGAACAGATCAAAGCCGCCCTGGTGAAACTGGAGGCCACCATCAAACCTTTAAGCAGCGGTCGGCCCAATGCGGGCCGGGAGTTTGTCCGCTGGGGCGAAGCATTCACCGAGGCGGTCACCGACCATCTGGCCCGGGAAAATACCGCCCTGCTGACGCTGAAGGGACAAGGGGAGATGGGGGAGGACCTGGAGGGCCAAGGGGAAGGCGTCCCCTGGGACCGGCTGCAACCCCTGGTTCAGGTGGCCGACGAGCTTTGCCAGGAATACCTGCACCGGCCAAGCGCCCTCCGGGGGTTACAGGTCGCGGTTAAGGAGGAAGCGCCGGCGCCGGACGGGGAACCAGCGGCGGCGGAAGCCGGCGGGGG
>JAAYMP010000136.1 GCA_012521315.1 Bacillota bacterium | reverse complement strand
TATTCGGGATAGACGTCGGGGAAAACCCCTAAACCTACACCCTGGAGCGGTTTATCCTTAATCATGTTTAAACTGGCTTGCCAAATATGAATCCTGGTCATGTTTCCACCCTTCTCAAGGGAAAAAATAGATAAAAAGCGTTCGTTGAGAGTGGGGTTAATCATCAGTAAACCAGCGGCCAGCAGCAAAATAACCAGAAAGATAAGGATGATTTTCTTTTTGTAGTTAAAGAGGATAAGAATAACTAACATTCCAGCAAAGCCGAGCCAGGCGCCACGAGACTGGGTGGCCAAAAGGGCACAAACGGACGCCGGTAAAAAGAGGAGAACAAAGTAAGAGTAAGGTTTCCCTTTCGCCAAAAGAAAACCGAGGCTGACGCCGGTGTACATGATGATTAATGTCCCCAGGCTGTTGGGTCCGCCAAAAAGCGCAGCCCGGGAAAGGCTTAGGCTAAGATAGCGGATTAAGGTTACCACCGAGACGAGGAAGCCGCCGCCAGTAAAGAGAAAAAAACAAGTCTTTAGGAATTCCCGGTCATAAAAGGCCAGACGCTGGCTGCCGAAGAAATAGAAATAAAAAACTAAAGAAAAGGCCAAGGAGATTAAGAGAGAATCTAAGGGTTGCTTGGAGAAAAAGCTATTTATATACATGTAAACCAGTAAGAAAATAAACAGCTGACTGGTGCGTTTTGCTAAACGGGGGACGGAGGAAAGATTCTGCTCCTGCTTTTCCCGGCCGAACAGGGAGGCAAGTTTCGAGATTATTAAAAACAAAAGACCAAAGTAGGGTTGTCCACACGGAACTAAGGCAAAGGTCAAGTACCAACCAATTCTTTCGATTATAATATTTATCTTCTGCCTTTGCCATTCTGGGTTTTGCTGGGTATCCATTCCATTCATCCCCTCTGGTAATCGATCTTTTCGGGAACACCCAAATGTAAACTAATTATATCACAACCTCTAAAAAGGGGGAAGCTAGGCAAATGCCGTTGGACATTATAATTACTGTAAACAGCCCGGGAGAAGTCTCCGGATGGTTGAAACCGGTTGTTGATGCCCTCAAGGATTTCCCATGGCCGTACCGGCTGACGGTGTTTATTCCCCCCTGCCCGTTTGCCAGTGGCGCCGAAAACCGGGTTGTGGCGGAACTGCCCCAAGTGAAACAGGTGATCGGTGCGGAAGAAATGATCCGTTTCATTATAACCGGGAAAGCACCGGCCAAGTTTAACCCGGCTGGAAAGGGAATCATCCTTTTTTTAGGGGGCGATCTGACTTATGCCGCCTTATTAGCGAAACGCCTCCGGTACCCGGCGGTTGCCTACACGGAGGGGCTGACCGGTTGGGCCCGCTCCTTTGCCCGGTTTGCGATGGCTTACTCTTGGATGGCAGATAAAGTCATGGATCCGGCGGTGAAAAAGAAAACGGTGGTGATTGGCAATTTAATGTTAGATGCGGTCAAACCCGAGTACTCTAAAGAACAGATGAAAAAACTGATGGGAAATGAGGAAGCTCCCGGCCTGTTGTTGCTTCCCGGAAGCCGCCCGGTTCATTTCCAATATATGCTTGCTTTTTACGTAAAAACAATCGAAAAAATTAAAAAACACCTCCCCGCACTGGCCACGGCGCTTAACATTTCCCCCTTTGTGACGGAGGAACAGTTAATAACCGCCCTTTCCGGCTGGGGGGCCCAGGAATGGGGGGTCTCTGCTACTTATTCCCCAGCAGAAAAAGGAGCTTTGGACACCTTCGGTCCCTTAAAGGTCCTGGGTGAGATTAGGACGGCGACCGGTCTTTGCCTTCCCTGTTTCCACCATCAACAGTATTCCTTAATGAGTTGGGCGGATTTAGCATTGACCATCCCCGGCACGAATACGGTTGAACTGGCGGCGCAAGGCGTACCCATGGTTGTCACCATTCCGTTAAACCATCCGGAAAAGATCCCCCTCGAAGGGCTGGCCGGATTGATCGGCGGCCTCCCCCTCCTGGGGAAAGTGCTCAAAAGAAAGTTGGTTTCTAAATTTCAAGCCAAGATCAAGTTTACGGCTTGGCCGAACCGGCTGGCCAAAGCGGAGATTGTCCCGGAATTGATTGGGAAGATTTCCCCCGATCAAGTGGCCGAAGTTGCGCTTGGAATGTTACAGGATGAAGCGGGGTTGGCACAAATTTCCCAACGTCTCGAAGGAGTTGTAGGTGAACCGGGGGCCGCCAAGCGGTTAATCCGGATCCTGGAAGAAGTGTTCAGAACCGCCTACCCCTAGACCTATGAATTAATCTCCGGCCTCCAGATAACATTTTATTTTGTGGGGTATCCTTGAAAGGGTTTTCGCAAACTTTGCCGAATAGAATTGCTATTCGTGGACAAGTTCTCCATTCCCGATCGACCGGCTTACCAAAGAATAAATCTTAATCTTTTTCCCGAGGAGACGATAATAATAATGGGTTCCGGCGGTTGCGGGAAGTCCGCCCCCACATTGGAGATTGGGAAAAATGGGTACATGGAGAAAATCTTCCGATATCGAATTGGCTTTAGAGCTGGAGGAGCATTGGATATAGGGAGGTTTAAGTGTGGAAATAAACCAGATTAAAGAGTTATTACCCCACCGCTACCCCTTTTTAATGGTTGACCGTGTAATCTCGCTGGAACCAAGGAAAAGGATTACCGCTTTGAAAAACGTGACTAATAATGAAGAGTATTTTACCGGTCATTTTCCGGGGCGTCCCGTCATGCCGGGGGTCTTAATCATCGAAAGTATGGCGCAAGCCGCCGGTTTGACCTTGTTGGTGGAAGAAGAGCACCGGGGGAAGACCCCTTTTTTCACCGGGATTGATAACGCCCGTTTCCGGCGGCCGGTGACGCCGGGGGATCAAATGTATTTGGATGTGGAAATCCTACGGGTCAAGGGGAATGTTTGCCGGGCCCAGGGAACTGCAAAAGTGGACGGCGTTACAGTAGCCGAAGCCCAACTTATGTTTGTCTTAGGCTCCAAGAATAATAAGGCTTAAGAAGCTTAATCTATCTGTGATTAGGAGGTCCCTTGCATGAAGGTAGTGGAGAATAAAGTAGTCATAATCCGGGAAATTCATGAAACGGCTTTAGTGCATCCCGGAGCGAAACTGGGGAAAAATGTGGTGATCGGTCCGTACGCGATAATCGGCGAACACGTGGAGTTGGGCGACGGTTGTGTGGTGGGACCTAGTGTGATGATTGACGGGTGGACGAAGATTGGAAACAATAATAAATTTTACCATGGCGCTTCCATCGGCGTTGAACCCCAAGACTTGAAGTTCAAGGGCGAGAAGAGTTACTTG
>JAAYMP010000135.1 GCA_012521315.1 Bacillota bacterium | reverse complement strand
CGCCTCGGGCGCAGCCCCCGCCGTAAAAACGATGGCTGCCAAATTCAGAAGTAAAGCAACGGCGACGACATTGACGTGGGTTTGAATGGTCAGCCAGACTTGGCCTTCTTGCGCATGGCCGATCACATCACTCAACAAATCGGAAACATACACTCCGGCAAAGTTGGTCTCCAATTGGTCGTGACCGGTTACGACATCGGCCTCAATCACCTTGACTAGCTCTTTTAGGGTCATGCTTTTCCCCCTTTTCGCCGGCCCACCCCATGGCGGGCGGGCGGACCTCGGCTAAAACCAATAGCCGCTGGGCAAGTTTTTCCAAATGTTCACAGAGGATAAATATTCCATCGGACAAAAGGACGTTGCTCTGGGATCGCCAAGAGGACGCGGGGTTCCGTCAATTAAGTCACCACCGGCGGTTAAACTTAGTCCACTACCACCTTTTAATCCGGCATTGTACAAAATACCACAAGATTCGAAAAGCGGCAACTTGGTGACGAGGAGGGAATCCGACTTCTTCCCCGGTCAGAACGGTTGCGTTGAGCACCTTTGGATCTTGACCAGTTTCATCCAGCCATCTCCTTACGGCAGTTTCACCATCCTCTCCCGGAAAAAGACATACAAAAAATACGACAATTCTTTTTTGAATCCTGCTCTTAAAAGAATTGCCGTTTTAAAAGGTTTAACAAGCTTGAATCCTGGCCAACCGCAGCTCAGGATAAATCCAGTATGTGTTTATTCTTCTTTAATATAAGCGGCATAACCTTTACTTAATAGTTCATTTTGGAGATTGTTCGCGTTCTGCGGATTGGAAAAAGCGCCAACCTGAACATAACAGGGCTGGCCTCTACTGACAAAGACCGGATACCCTTCATTCTGCAAAAGGCTTGCTACCTGAAGGGCCTCTTCCCTTAACTGGAAGGGACCAACCTGAACCTTAAAGCTGACCGCTTTTTGCTCCGGGAAATAATCATCATAGTGCAATTGACTACTACTAGTGTCGCTTGGTCTTTGCTGTTCGGGAAGTTTGATCGTCAACGGTTCCTGGTATGGTTCGTTTAAGCCTTGCACCGGGGACAATGGGTCTCCGCTGACCCAGTCTTTAAATAAGGTCCCAAAGATTACCCCCAAAGATATGGCAAGAAACGCAAAGAAAACCAGACCGGCCACTTTGGTCAAGATTGAAGTAAAGGCCTTCAGTGATTTTTTGGTTTCCAAATTTAGCCCTCCCCCTGAATAATAGTTCTCTCCTTAAATGTTACGAGTTTCCCTGAAAAATATTCCTTAAATTTTTTGCTTATTGTTGTGGGAGGTTATTTGGTCAAAGGTTAACACGGGTTATATCCGCTCCTAAGGCGGACAATTTCTCCTCGATCCGTTCATACCCCCGGTCAATAAAATGAACCCCTTCAATTACAGTCCTTCCTTCCCCCGCCAATCCGGCCAGCACCAGCGCCGCTCCCGCCCGGAGGTCGGGCGCGAGCACCCCGGCGCCGGTCAGACGTTTTACCCCCTTCACAATCGCACTTCTCCCCTCCACGCGGATGTTGGCACCCATCCGGACCAATTCATCAACGTAACGGAAACGGGCCCCAAAAACATTCTCCGTAATGAGGCTGGTTCCCTCAGCCAGCGACATTACGGCGGTCATCTGGGGTTGTAAATCGGTGGGAAAGCCGGGATAGGGTAAGACGGTAATGTCGACGGAATTTAACCGGCGGTCCGCGGTGACTTTCAGGGTGTCGCCATCAATCTCAAGCTGGACTCCACTCTCCCTTAACTTAGAGGTCAGTGCCTCGAAATGTTCGGGAATCACGTCAACAAGGGTAATCTCTCCCCCCGTGATCGCGGCGGCTAAAATGTAGGTCCCCGCTTCGATCCGGTCTGGAATCACGGTATAATCAACCGACACCGGGCGGAGGGCCGGTACCCCTTCGATGCGGATCGTATCCGTCCCCGCCCCCCGGATCCGGGCCCCTAAACGGTTATAAAAGTTCTGTTCCTCGATGATCTCCGGTTCCTTCGCCGCATTTTTAATCACTGTTGTCCCTTCTGCTAAGATGGCCGCGGCCATTATGTTTTCGGTCGCCCCAACACTGGGGAAATCAAGATGAATATCGATGCCCTTTAGTTTTTGGGCTTCGGCATAAACATAGCCGTGCTCCTCCACCACCTTGGCCCCCAGGGCTTGGAAACCTTTGAGGTGCAAGTCGATGGGGCGCTGGCCGATCACGCAGCCTCCCGGCTGATAAAGTTTGACCCGGCCAATTTTCGTTAAAAGCGGACCCATCACCTGAACGGAGGCGCGCATCTCTTTCACCAGTTCATCGGGGGCAACATAGTTCAAGTCTTTCTTTGGTTTGATCCTTAAAACGGCTTCCTCCTCCCAGGTTATCTCCACCCCTAAACTGCGCAAAGCCTCGATCATGGTTAAAACGTCCTGAATTAGGGGGACATTCCGGATCACACACTCGCTTTCAACCAAAAGAGAAGCCGCCATTAGTTTGAGGACCGCATTTTTGGCGCCACTGATCCGAACTTGGCCACGCAGCCGCCGCCCACCGACAATATGCAACTGCTCCACCCGTGTCACCTCCGTTCATACCAAATCACCGATTACAGATAAAGGCAGACCAAAATAAAGGACGTTTGTGCGGTCAGGGCAGTTCTTTTTTAACCCTTGGCTCCGGCGTAGGTATTTTATGCACATGACATCATCTTAGTGACAACGGACCAGGGTTGTCCCACGTTTGCCCCGACTCCCGGCGACAGCTACAAACTTTCGCGCGGAACACGGGAGATATTCAATAAAATACCGATCGCCAGCATGGTGATGCCCAAAGAAGAACCGCCGTAACTTAAAAGGGGAAGCGTAATCCCGGTCGCCGGGATCGTGGCGGTCACCACGGCAATATTGATTAGGGCTTGGAGGACAAGCCAAGAGGTGATCCCGACCGCTAAAAGACTCCCATAATGATCCTTGGTCGCCAAAGCGATTTTATAGCCCCGCCACGCCAGGCAAAGAAAGAGGAGCAGAACCAGTATAGTCCCGACGAGACCCAACTCTTCACCAATAATGGAGTAAATATAATCGGTATGGGGTTCCGGCAGGTAGAAAAACTTCTGCCGGCTCCGGCCCAGCCCTAACCCGATGATTCCGCCGGAACCTAAGGCCATCAAGGATTGGAGAATTTGCCACCCCGAACCCTGGGGATCCTGCGTTGGGTCAAGAAAGCTAAAAAGTCGCTGTAAGCGGTAGGGTTCTTGGATAATTAAATACACGCCGATGGGTGCCACGAACAAAGCAACCAGAATAAGATGGGCAATCCGCACGCCCGCGGCAAACAGCATCGATAAGAAGATGGCAAAAATCACAATCGTGGTTCCCAAATCCGGTTCCATCATGACCAATCCACAGATTAGGCCAACATAGACCAGGGGAATTAGAACCCCCGTTGAAAAGTTCCGCACTTCTTCCCCGAGTTCGGTTAAATAATGGGCCAAGACAAAGATGAGCGCCAGTTTGGCAAACTCCGAAGGCTGAAAATTAAAATTAAAGATCTTAAGGTCAAACCACCGCCGGGCCCCGTTGATTTCGTCGCCCAAAAAGAGGACCAACACCAACAAGACCGGCGCCAGCACCGCAAACAAAACCGTAAAACGGCGTAAGCGGTGGTAATCAAAGTTAATCACAAAGACCATCAAGACCAGGGAAATAAGGGTAAAGAACAGCTGTCTTTTACCGAAAGTAAAAGGATCGGCGCCGCCGGTCGCGCTTAAGGCCCGGGGGAAACTGGCGCTGGTCACCATCACCAAACCAAGGGCCAACAAAAACAAAACCACTAAAAAGATGAACAGATCCGGTTTTCCAGCTTTCATCATGCACCCCGCTCCCGCCAACAGCGAACAAATTTTACCCTACTTATCCTATTTTATATCCGGCCAAGCCCAATAATGCCAGTAAGATGCTGACAACCCAAAACCGCACCACCACCTTGCTTTCGGCCAAGCCGCCCAACTCAAAATGATGGTGCAAAGGGGCCATCCGCAAAACCCTTTTCCCCCGCGTTTTGAAACTGAGGACTTGGAGAATGACCGAAAGGTTCTCGGCCACAAAAACCCCCCCAATAATGGGCAGAAAAAGGGCGGTCCGGGACAGAATCCCAATCGCGGCCAGCGCCCCGCCAAGGGCCAAAGCACCCGTATCCCCCATAAAAACCTGGGCCGGTGGCGCATTAAACCAGATAAAACCGAGACAGGCACCGGCTAAAGCCGCAGCAAAGATCCCCAGTCCCGCTTCCCCCTGGGCCAGCGCCAAGAGGCCCATGGCCAGTCCGGCGATTAAAGTGGTCCCGCTCGCCAAGCCGTCCAGGCCGTCGGTAAGGTTAACCGCATTCGACATGGCGACTAAGGTAAAGACCACAAATATAAAAGTCAGCACCGGATTGATAAAAGCCAGATGGGTGTTGAAATAGGGAATTTTTAAAGTCTCCATCACGCCCGACTGCACCACATACAGGCCAAAGAGGCCGGCAAAAAACACTTGCCCGAGCAGTTTATGACGGGCTTTTAAGCCCAGAGACCGGTGGAAGACAATGATTAAAAGGTCATCAAGCAAACCCAAAGCCCCGAAGGCCAGGGTGATAAAGCCCGTCCAAAGCAGATTGTAGGACCAGTTGCCACCGAGTCCGGCAATCGTTCCTGCGGTGATGCCAAACAGAATAAGCAACCCGCCCATGGTCGGGGTACCGCTTTTGCCCCGGTGGGTTGTGGGTCCATCGCTTCTAACCGTCTGACCGCACTTCAGTCTGGTCAAAAGGCGGATGACCGCAGGCCCGAACAGGATCACAACAAAAAAGGCCGTCGTCCCGGCGAGGGCCAGTCCGAACCAAGGAATTCTCATCCTTCTTCCCCCCAATTACAGGCCATGACCTTTGCCACCAATGTTTCCATGGCCATCCCCCGTGAACCTTTGAATAAGACCGCATCTCCCGGGGTTATATAAGTCTTCAATTCCTCCCAAAGCTCATCTTTGCTGGTGAAATGGCGG
>JAAYMP010000134.1 GCA_012521315.1 Bacillota bacterium | reverse complement strand
TTTGAATTCAAATTTTACCCAAAAATACCTCGTTGATATGTTTCCATGTACGCATTTTGGCCCTTTAGGTTGAGTAGACAACTTGGATGTAATTCCGAAAACCCAGTAAAATAAAGGCTTACAACCTCGACATCAATGTAACGCACTCAACGTGAAACGTGTGCGGAAACATGTCCACCGGCTGGATCTCTTTCACCTCGTAACCCCGGTTGGCCAGGAACTTCAGGTCCCGGGCCAGGGTGCTTGGATTGCAACTGACATAGACGATCCGGGGCACCTCCAGTTTGGCAAAGGTCTGGAGAACCCGCTCTTCGCAACCGCTACGGGGCGGGTCGACCACGGCCACGTCGAAGTCGATCCCGATGCTGACCAGTTTCGGCAGGACCTCTTCGGTGGCCCCCATGACAAAGACCACGTTATCCGCCTTGTTCCGGATGGCATTCTCCTTGGCGTCCTCAATCGCTTCGGGGATCACTTCAATCCCGTAGACTTCCTTGGCTTTTGTGGCCAGGAACAAGGTGAGGGTGCCGACACCGCAGTAGGCGTCAAGAACCCGCTCTTTCCCGGTCAAATTCGCATACTCCAAGGCCTTGGCGTATAAAACTTCGGTTTGGGCCGGGTTCACTTGAAAGAAGGAGTTGGCCGAGATTTTAAACTCCAGTTCCCCCAGGCGGTCAATGATTCCGTCTGCCCCGTATAACACCTTGTTCTTCTCACCCAGCACCACATTGCCACTGCTGGTGTTGATGTTCTGGACCACGCTTTTTAGGGCGGGAAAATCGGCCGCCAGCAGTTTGGCCAGTTCTTTCCCCTCCGGGAACTCCGGGCCATTGGTCACCAAAACCACCATGGCCTCCCCCGACCCAAAACCGTTTTTGACCAGAACATAACGGAGCAGCCCCTGGCCGGTATTTTCGTTGTAAATCGAGATGCCCATTCCTTGGACCAGTTCACGGACGCGGTTCATGATGCGACTGTTCAAATTATGTTGAATCAAGCATTCCCGCGTGTCCACCACATTGTGGGTTCCTTTCTGAAAACAGCCGATGATCACTTTTCCTTGGTCGTTGAGGGCAAAGGGATACTGCACTTTATTCCGGTACTCCCAGGGATGATCCATGCCAATGACCGGATGAACAGTGACCTTTTTCAAGCCGCCGATCCGTTCCATCACTTCGATCACCCGTTGCCGTTTAAACGCCAATTGGCTGGCGTATTTCATATGTAAAAGCTGGCAACCGCCACAACGTCCGTAAATGCCGCAGCCCGGGGCAATCCGGTGGGGTGACTTCTGCAGCACCCGCAGTAACTTGCCCCGGGCGTAATTTTTCTTCACCAACTCGATCTTGGTCAGTACTTTCTCGCCATCCAGACAATCGGGTACAAAAACGGTAAAGCCTTGATAGCGCCCGACCCCTTCTCCCTGCGTGGCGTAACCTTGAATCTCGACCGTTATTTCGTCTCCTACCTTGACTGGAACATGATCTGTACCAACCATCATGATCCCTCCACCTCAAGTAACCTGAAAACGAGCTGATAACAAAAGATTACCATAAATTCGGGAGAAAGAAAAGAAAAGAGGAAAGAGGGTTTCTTTTCCCGCTGCGGAAATAAAATGGAAAGAACCTTCCGGGGGTGTTTTTTCATGTCCCAAACAATCTTGGACGAACTGGAACAACTAAAGAAGGAAGTACTTACTTGTCGGCGTTGCCGGCTAAGGGACGGTTGT
>JAAYMP010000133.1 GCA_012521315.1 Bacillota bacterium | reverse complement strand
CGGGGCGGGCCGCTGCCAGTCGATGGTGTCGATCGTCCACATAATCGTCCGGTAGCCTAAATTCCCGGCGACGGCCACGATCTGGTCGTTAAACTCACCGTATGGCGGGGCAAACAGCTTCGCCGGTTCGGCGCCGATCGCCTCCGCCAAAAGTCGGTTGTTCTCGACAATCAACCGCTTCAGCTCATCCCGGCTCATTTGCGCCGGGTGTCCGTGGTAAAGGCCGTGGTTGGCCACCTCATGTCCGGCGGCATGGACTGCCTTAACCAGTTCGGGAAATTTTTTCACCCAGGCGCCGTCGAAGAAGAAGGTCGCCTTTACCTCCCGTTCCTGCAAGATCTTAAGGAGCGCCGGCAATTCCGCCTCGCCCCAGGCCACATTAATGGTTAGGCTGGCTTTTTTCTGATCGGTTGGGCCTTGAAAGACCGGGGTAAAATATTCTTTGCCTACCGTGGCCGGGATGGCGTAAGTGATCAGGTTCAGGCGGGCGCCGGGTTCGGCCGCCAAAACCGCGGCTACCGTGGCTTCGACGTCCACCCCCCGTCCCTCTTTTTCGGGGATCACCTCACCGGTTTCCACAAAGTAACCGGCATTTTGCGGTTCGAGCGTGTAAAACTTGGCCATTTCGGTCACGACCGTTCTTACTTCCTCCGGTAAAAGGCGGGCCATTGACCTTCCTTCCAGCAAAACCCCGTCCCTGACCCCATACCACCGCCGCTGTAAAGCGGACCACTGGGTAACGGCGACCGCACTCACCACCACCAACAAAAGCCACCCGCAAAACCAGGTGATCTTTTTCCGTTCAAGGATAACCAATTTCATGATTAGACCCCCCTTCCGGCGTTTTAGACTGGTCGGCCCGGGGTTTGGGATACTGCCGTCCGGTATGGTCAGTATACGTTTCGCCTTTATGGAGCAACGCGGAGATGGGCACGATGGAAAAACCCCGTCCCTTCAGGAGCGGCAGGAGTCTGGCCAAGGCTTGTGGGGTGTTTTTCCCGGCATTGTGAAAGAGGACAATCGAACCGGGTTTGATCCGCTTGAGGATGCGGTCGAGCATCGCCTCGGCCGTTAGATCTTTCCAGTCCAAAGAGTCCACATCCCAGATGATCGTGGTATAGCCACAGGCTTGCGCGGTTTCGATCACTTTGTTGCTATACTCGCCAAAGGGCGGGCGGAACAAGGTGGGATTCTGACCGGTCAGTTCCTTGATTAAATGGTGGGTCCGGTTTAACTCGTGGGCGATCTGCCGTTCACTCAGGGTGTTCATGTGGGGGTGGGTATATGAATGGTTGCCCAGTTCATGGCCTTCCGCGGCGATCCTCTTCACCATCTCCGGGTACTTCTCCACCCATAAACCGCAGAGGAAAAAAGTGGTCCGGACCTTGTTTTCGCGGAGAATCCGCAATAATTCCGGTGTCTGGTCCGCTCCCCAGGTGGCATCAAAGGAAATGGCGATCTTCTTCTCGTCGGTCCCGACCGCATAAATCGGGATGATCCGTTGCCCGAGCAAGACCGCAACTTGCTGCGCCGTTTGGTGTAAAACCACCGGGTGCGAAAAATACCAGAAGACAAAGGCGGCCAGCAAACCAAGGCCCAGCGCTTTCCAGCGGGAAAAATAATAGACGCGCATCGGCCGATCCCTCTCTTGGCTTTTGGCGTTTCCCTGCCATCCGACGCAGAGACTGTCACTTTTCCGCTAAAAAATATGTACGAAAGCCACGAGCTAGAACAGGAAAAACCAACGCCAAAGAAAAAAGGCTGCCCGCCATGACGAACAGCCTATGCCGCCAACAGATTTTTTTCTCTTAATGCCAATCTATGCCAACAATTTTTTCGTGACGCGAAAAGAGTTGTTCTTTGATGCCAATTAAAGCTTCCTTTTCTGCCCACAAGATTGCTTTCTTTACGCCAATATAATTGCCTTCGCTTATCTGGTGGGCTGAACCGCTTCCCCGCGCACGATGGCGGCTACCCTTTCCATCACCCCGGGCGGGCCCAGAATTTGGCCGATTCCCTGCAGTTCTTCACGCACATGAGCAGCTTGTTCGGGTGTTTCCAAAAAGAGCCGGGCCTGCCGGACCAGATCGGCCACGGTCAACCCGTCCTGAACCAATTCGGGGACAATCTTCCGTCCTTTAATTAGATTTGGTAACGCCACCATCAATGGTTGATTCAGCTCTTTATTCCTTAAAAGGCGGAAAAGAAGGGCCGACAGGTTGGAAACCCGGTAAATGACGATCATCGGCAAACCAAGCAAGGCCGCTTCCAAAGTGACGGTTCCGGAAGCAAGAATCCCAAAATCAGCCGCCGCCATCAAATTATAGGTCTCGGCGGAGGTTGTCAGCTCCACCGGCAAACCGGGCTGTTGGGCCAGGGCAATTTGGATCAGCGTTTGGTCGACGGTCGGCGCCACCGGCAGGAAAAACCGCAAGTCTTTCCGCGCCGCCGCCAGTTCCGCCGCCGCCGCCAACATCACCGGGAGCAACACCTGGACCTCCTGCTTCCGGCTGCCGGGCATCAGCAGGATAAGCTTCTCCGTCGGCGCCAGGTTGTGCTGCTGCCGCCACTCGGCCGGGGTCAGTTGTGGCTTCACCCGGTCAACCAGGGGATGTCCAACGTAGGTAACCTTCAGATCATGATAACGCCGGTAAAAATCGGCCTCAAAAGGCAGCACCGAAGCAACATGTTTCACGCACCGGGCGAGACGGTCGGCCCGCTTTTTCCCGTAGGCCCAGGCCGCCGGAGGAAAGAGACAGACCACCGGGATGGAAAGAGCCGCCGCCCGCTCGGCGAGGAGGCGGTTGAACCCGCCAAAGTCAACCCAGACCACCACATCCGGCCGGTTTTGCTGCAAGAAGCGGGTGAATTCGGCCAAACGGCGTTTGAAAACCCAGACTTTCTTCGCCGCCTCCCAAAAACCGATCGTACTCTCCGCAGTCGGATCAAATAGGATCTCCGCCCCGGCCGCCGCCATTAAAGGACCGCCCATCCCCCAAACCCGGGCCTCCGGATCCTGCTTTCTAAGTTCCCGGATGAGCGCCGCGGCGTGTAAATCGCCGGAGTGCTCCCCGGCGGAGATAAAATACTTCACCTTTGGTCCTCCTCTCGCCACTCCATATGGATCGCCCCCAGCGCCACCTTAAACCGTTCCAGCCGGACCGGCCACGGGATCTCCAGGGGAAACTCCCAGCTAAGTTGGGGGGCGTACTGGTTAAACAGTTCCGACCAGAGCGCAACGCCGGCCACTTTCAGCCCCAAAGGGGCCAGCCGCAGACTACGGCCGGAGGCCTTTTCCAGCGAAGCGCTGGCGCTAAAGGGCAAACGTCTTCGTCCAAACAGATCAAGAAAACCTTCCACCTCAACCAGGCCTTCTTTTAAAGAGACCGTTGGTTCCAGTTCCGGCAGGTCCCGCCGCATCAGCGCGGTTAATTCTTCCTCAACAAGCTCAAGCCGGACGTGGGTCTCGGCCAGTTCCCGGAGGATAAACTCTCCTCGCCAAAGCAAGGCGCCGACGTCAAACCGCCCGCCCTTACTGCGCAGTGCGACGTTGGTAAAGACCGGCCCCCCGGCAAACCCCAACCGGGCGGCGGCGAAATCAACCGCCCCCACCCGACCGTTCATCAGATCCCCCAGGCGGAGAGGGGCCATCGTCAGGTCAACCCCTTCCGCCACCCGGGCTTCCGCGATCAACGTCCGGGTGAGTTGTTGCTTGACCAATCCGGTCAGGAAAGGACCGGTCCCGAACAACCCGAAGGCCAAGAGGAGGAAGCCCACCCCCAGACCGCGTTTAACCACCGTCTTCCCCCTTTTTTCTTACCCTTTATTAAACGGAGAACGTAAAAAGGCCTCGATAAACAGATCAAGCTCCCCATCCATCACCGCCTGAACGTTACCGGTCTCCACCTCGGTCCGGTGGTCTTTCACCAACGTATAGGGGCAGAAGATATAAGAACGGATCTGGCTTCCCCAGGCGATCTCCCTCTGTTCGCCCTTAACCTGTTCGAGTTTGGCCTGTTGTTCCTTGCGGTACAACTCGGCCAGTTTCGCCTTTAAGAGGCGCATGGCTTGGTCTTTATTCTGAAACTGGGAGCGTTCGTTCTGGCAGGCAACAACAATCCCGGTCGGCAGGTGGGTGATCCGCACCGCCGAATCGGTCTTATTGACGTGTTGCCCGCCGGCCCCGCCCGACCGGTAAGTGTCGATCTTCAATTCGTCCGGGCGGATTTCGATCTCGAATTCGTCATTAAACTCCGGCGTGACATCCACCGAGCTGAAGGAGGTATGACGCCGCCCGGAGGCGTCAAAGGGCGAGATCCGCACCAGACGGTGGACGCCCTTTTCGCTCCGTAAGTTCCCGTAGACGTTCTCCCCCTGAATAAATAGGGTTGCGCTTTTAATCCCGGCCTCTTCGCCCGGGAGGAGCTCAATCAGGTCAACTTTATAATCATGCCGTTCGGCCCAACGGGTGTACATCCTCAGCAGCATGCTGGCCCAGTCCTGGGATTCGGTTCCGCCCGCGCCCGGATGGATGGACAGATAGGCGTTACTCTGGTCGAACTCGCCCTTCAGGAAAGTGGTCAGCTCAAGGCGGTCCACCGCGGTCGCCAAGGCTTTAACACCCTGCGCCACCTCGGCCATCACCTCCGCATCGGCTTCCGCCAGCGCCAGTTCCAGCAGCTCGCCGTTGTCGACCAGCTGTTTTTCCAAGGTTTCGACCGCTTGGATCTCTTGCCGGTACCGGTTCAGTTCGGCCATCACCTGCTGGGCTTTCTGTTGATCCGCCCAAAAATCCGGGGCCGCCGATACCGCCTCCAACTCTTGCACCCGTTTCCTCTTCCGGTCCAGGTCAAAGATATTCCCTCATTTTCGCCACGCGCAACTGCAAATCGTTAATCTGGTTTTTGACTTCCGCCGGTTCAATCATCACTTTGCCTCCTGTCTTCCTTAAGATAAGCACTGTTCGTCCAAATTAAGCACCGCAACACTTTTTGTACTTCTTCCCGCTCCCGCACGGGCAAGGATCGTTCCGTCCGACTTTTTTACCCGTCTTCCGCTGCTGGACAACGGGGGCTCCATCTTCGCCCCGGTTGGTGACAATGTTGGTGATCCGCCGCTCGGGACGGAGCGCTTCCTGGGTAAATTCCAGCTTGAAGACGTAGCGCACCACATCTTCCTTAACCGCGTAGAGCAATTCCTGAAACATTTGGTAAGATTCGATTTTATAGACCACCAAAGGATCTTCCTGCGCATAGGCCCGTAACCCGACGCCTTCGCGCAGATCATCCATGTTTTGGAGGTGTTCGATCCACAGGTTGTCAATGGTCCGGAGCATAATATAGCGTTCGATCGCCCGCAGGTTCACCGCGCCGATCCGCTCTTCCTTGTCCGCGTAGAACCGGAGAGCGGCGTCGTAAAGAAATTCCTCGAGCCGTTCGGTCTGGCCTTGGGCGGCCTTTGCCAGATCTTCCGCCGTGTAGGTCTTCACGGGCAGAAAGATTTGCTCGGCGGCTTTTAAAATACCATCAAGCTCCCATTCCTCCGGGAGTCGGGCATCGGTGTGGGCCAGCACCAGTTGGGCAATGACCTCCCGAAGCGCCTCGAGCACCTGATCCTTAAGATCCTCGCCCAGCAACAACTTCCGGCGCAGGTTGTAAATGGTCTCCCGCTGTTTATTGAGGACATCGTCATACTCCAGCACTTGCCGGCGGATCTCGAAGTTGCGCATCTCCACCCGGCGTTGGGCGTTCTCGATCGCCTTGGCGATCCGCGGATGTTCGATCGGCATGTCGTCTTCCCAACCCAGGCGTTCCATCCACTGGACGATCATCCCGCCGCCGAACAAACGCATCAGATCATCATCCATGGCCACGAAGAACCGGGAAGAACCGGGGTCGCCCTGCCGGCCCGCCCGGCCCCGCAACTGGTTGTCAATCCGCCGGCTTTCGTGCCGCTCCGTCCCAATAATGTGCAACCCGCCCAGGTTGACCACCTGTTCATGCTCTCGCGTGGTGATCGCCCTGGCTTCCTGAAGGGCCGCCGCCAGCTCTTCGGGGGTAGCCTCCTCCGGGTTACCTTTCTTCTTTATAAACTCCCGGGCTAAAGCCTCGGCGTTCCCCCCTAGGATGATGTCGGTCCCCCGCCCGGCCATATTGGTGGCGATCGTCACCATGCCCAACCGGCCGGCCTGGGCGATAATCTCCGCCTCCTGCTCGTGGTATTTGGCGTTTAAAACCTGGTGTTTAATGCCTTTTTTGGTCAAGGCCTTTGACAAGGCCTCCGATTTTTCGATCGAGATCGTCCCCACCAGCACCGGGCGGCCGGTTTTATGCACCGTTTCAATCTCCTCGAGCACCGCCCGGAACTTCGCTTCCGCCGTTTTATAGACCACATCGGGATAATCCATCCGGATCATCGGCAAATTGGTGGGGATCACCACCACATCCAACCCGTAGATCTTCCGGAACTCCAGTTCTTCCGTCTCCGCCGTGCCGGTCATCCCGGCCAGTTTCTCGTACATCCGGAAGTAATTCTGGAAGGTAATCGTCGCCAGCGTTTGGCTCTCTCGTTCGATCTTCACGTTCTCCTTCGCTTCGATCGCCTGGTGGAGGCCTTCGCTGTAACGGCGCCCGAACATCAGTCGCCCGGTAAACTCATCAACAATGATCACTTGGCCGTCTTTGACCACATAATCACGGTCGCGCTTCATCAGTTCTTTGGCTTTTAAAGCCTGGATCAGATGGTGCACCAGCGTGGTCCGCTCCGGAGCATAGAGGTTGTCAATCCCCAACCGATTCTCAACCTTGGCCACCCCTTCTTCGGTCACCGCCACCGAGCGGGCTTTTTCATCGACCGTGTAGTCGACATCCCGCTTGAGCTGGGTGGCAATCCGGGCAAAATCAGAGTAATGCCGGGTTGACTCCTCCGCCTGTCCTGAAATGATCAGCGGGGTGCGGGCTTCGTCGATTAAGATACTGTCCACCTCGTCGACGATGGCATAGTGCAACTCCCGTTGGACCAGTTCCTTTTGGGAAATCGCCATGTTGTCCCGGAGATAGTCAAAACCGAATTCGTTGTTCGTCCCGTAGGTGATATCGGCGTTATAGGCCGCCCGCCGCTCCTCGGGATTCAAGCCGTGTAAAATCACCCCAACCGACAAGCCCAGAAAGCGGTAGATCTGGCCCATCCATTCACTGTCCCGCTTCGCCAGGTAATCGTTGACCGTCACGACATGGACGCCCCGTCCCGTCAACGCGTTCAGGTAAGCGGGGAGGGTCGCCGCCAAGGTCTTGCCTTCTCCCGTTTTCATTTCGGCAATTTTTCCTTCGTGCAGCACGACACCGCCGATCAACTGCACATCAAAATGGCGCTGGCCGAGGGTGCGTTTGGCCGCTTCCCGCACCGTCGCAAAGGCCTCGGGAAGCAGATCATGAAGGGATTCACCCTTTTGCCAGCGGGCTTTAAACTCGCCGGTTTTCTTCTTCAGTTCCTGGTCGGACAGGCGCTCAAACTCGGCTTCCAACTCATTGATCCGCGTCACCAACGGCGCGATCCGGTTTAACTCCTTTTGGTTGGTGTCCCAGAAGTTACGCAAAAACTTCAGCATCGGCTTCGCCCTCTCTTCCCCACAACCCATTTTCAGAACCACAAGCCTAACCCGGTCGAAGTCCCGAAATCCAATAAGTAATTATATCATTACCTGTTTACGGAAACAACTTTTTAAAATGCGGCCCGCCGCCGGGCGGAGGGCAAAAACCGGCGCCAAGCCAAAGCCCCCAGATAGCCGACGCTCGCCATCACCACAATGATCGCCCCCGACGGAAGGTTCAACTGGTAGGAGAAGACCAGCCCGCTCAGGATAAAGAGGAAACTCAAAACCGTGGCCAAAAGCATCATACGGTGTAAATTATGGGCGAAAAGCCCCGCCACCGCCGCCGGTAATGTTAATAACGCAATGACCATGATCAGACCGACCACTTTGATCAGGATCACCACCGTCAAAGCGATCAAGGCCAACAGCAAAATATAGAGCGCCTTGACCGGCAGACCGCGCAAGCGGGCATACTCCTCATCATAACAGACCAGCAGGAACTGGCGGTAAAAAACCGCCACCACCAACAGGATGGCCAGATCCAGGAGGAAAAGGGCCCAAAGTACCGGTTTCGTGACCATGAGGATATTCCCGAAGAGAAAACTCATCAGGTCCACGTTGTAGCCGGGCGTCAGGGCCATAAAAATGACCCCCACCGCCATACCCACCGCCCACAAAGCCCCGATGATGATGTCTTCGTGCTGGCGGGCGGTGAGATTGATCAAGCCGAGCAAAACAGCGGAGCACAAGGCAGTGACCACCGCCCCAACCAGGGGATCTCGGCCAAAATAATAAGCAACGCCGATCCCTCCCAAGACCGCATGGGCAATCCCGCCGCTGATAAAGGTGATCCGTTTCACCACCACGTACACGCCGGCCACCCCGCAGGCCAGACTGGAAAGGACCCCCGCCAGAACCGCATTTTGGATAAATTCATATTGCAAGAAAGCCGCCCAAAAAGCACCCATCATTGCCCACCCCTTGCCGCACTCGTTGCACTCGTTTTCCCACTGGACCAGCCAGGAAAGGGCCCCGAACCGCTTTCCCCCGGATGGTACGGCGACAAACGGCGGTTCAGGTAAACCGCTTGGCGGAAATGGGAAGCGATATACCCCAGATCATGGGAGACCAAAACAATGGTAACTTCCCGGTTCAACTGGGCCAGTAACTTGTATATATCCTCCGCCACCACCGGATCCACGCTGGCCGTGGGTTCATCGAGGAGCAGTAATTGCGGCCTGCCGGCCAGCGCCCGGGCGATCAACGTGCGCTGTTTTTGTCCCCCCGACAAGTCGCCAAAACGGATGCCGGCCAAGTCCTCGACGCCCACCGCGCGCATCGCCGCATAGGCCTCCGCATAGTCCTCCCTGCGGTAGCGGGGGAAAAAACTGTTGGGAGCCAACCGTCCCATGAGCACAACCTCCAGCGCGGAGACGGGAAAATCCCGGTCCAGAACGGTCTGTTGCGGAACATAGCCGATAAAGCGCCGCGCTTTCCTGGGCGGTTGGTTGAAGATCCTGATCACGCCTTGTCGCGGTTCCAAGCTGCCCATGAGCAACCGGAGGAGCGTTGTTTTACCCCCGCCGTTCGGCCCGACGACCGCCAAAAAATCGCCAACGCCGACCGTCAGGTTGATCTCCTCGAGGACCGGCCGGCCTTCAAAGGCAAAACTGACTTGGTGGAGTTCAATCGCTTTCCCCATTGTCATCGTAACTCTCCTTGATCGCCCGGGCAATCCGGCGCATATTGGTCAAATAATCTTCGGCCAGCGGGTCAATGGAGACCACCCGCCCGTTCACCGCCCGGGCCACCGCTTCCGCCGCCGCGGAATTAAACTGGCTTTGGATGAAGATTACACGGATTCCCTCGGCCTTTGCGTAGTCGATCAGGCGGGCCATCTCCCGGGGACCCGGTTCCTTCCCTTCCACCTCAAGCGGGACCTGCTTAAGCCCGTACCGGTCGGCCAGATAACCCCAGGCGGGATGATAAACCATCAACGTCTTCCTTTTCAGGCCGTCGAAGGCCGTCTGGAGCTCGGCGTGGAGCTGGTCCAGATCCGCGCAGAAACTGGTCAGGTTCGCTTGGTAATAGCCCTGGTGGCCGGGGTCGAAGGCCGCCAGCGTCTGGTAGACCGTTTCCGCCTGGATTTTAACCATTAACGGGTCGAGCCAGATATGGGGATCCTGCAAACCGGTTCCGGCGTGGTCGGCCGCGTCCAGATCCGCCGTTTCCTCCCCCGGCGGATGGCAGGCATGCTCCACAGCACGCAGGGCCACGCCTTCCCGGGTATCAACCATGACGAGCGCCGGGTTCAGCGCCGGCAAGCGGTCGATCCAAGCCGTTTCGAAGGGCACCCCGATCCGGAAGTAAATATCGGTGGCGGCCAGGGCGCTCATCTGTTGCGGTAAAGGCTCATAGGTGGCCGGGTTTTGCCCGGGGCCGACCATCACGTCCACGGAAACCCGCTCCCCGCCAATCCGTTCCACAAAATATTTCTGCGGAAGAATACTGACAAAGACCCTGATCTGATCCGCATCCCCCTGGCGAAGGGCAACGGAGGTGAACAGTTTGCTTCCAACCACAACCGCCATCGCCAGCAACAGGCCACCGCCAATAAGCGACAGCGCCTTCCCCGACCGCCTTTCATTCTTATTCACGAAAACTCCCCCCATCCCTCAGCGCATTAGCTTTGCCCCTCATCCTCTTTGTGTCCGACGGCGCAGACCAGATGGAGCGAATGGCACTCGGCACATTTGATCAACACGTGGTTTTGGGAAAACTCTTGCCAGTGCTTTTGTTGCTGAGGGGTTAGGATTCCGGTCCCGCAACACAAAGGACAGGTACTTTCCAAAGCAGCCATTACGGCCGTCCGAATAAACTCGGAACGATTGGGGATCCCGTCCAGTGCTTTGCTTAATGCTTCGTCCACTTTAAAGGTGATCACTTCTTGTTTCTTTTGCGGACTCATTTTTCTTCCTCCCGCCCGAACCGCGTCCAGTGTTCGTCTTGTATTACCTTGTAATACTTCCCCCCCAATTATGCCCTTCTTTTTAAAAACTGTCAAGCCTGTTCCCGTAAAAGACGGGAAAATTGCCTTTGGCGTCAAACTATGCTAAGATTATTACTGTTGGCGAAAGGAGGCGGAACAGTATGAACTTGGAAGCCGAACATCTAAACAAGCTGATTGCTTTTCAAAAGAACGAGCTGACCGAGTACCATATCTACCAACGGCTGGCCCGTATGGTACCCAACGCAACCAACCAGGAGATTCTCAAGAAGATCGCCGCGGAAGAACTCCACCATTATCAGGTTTATCACAAATACACGCAAAAGGAGGTTAAAGCAAACCGTTTCAAGATCTTTTTCTTTTCCTGGTGTGCTCGGCTCTTCGGGCTTACCTTCAGCCTCAAACTGATGGAAATGGGCGAAAAAGAAGCCAAAGAGAATTACCAAGAGCTAAGTAACCGGATCCCTGAAATCGCCCAAATCATCAGCGACGAACAGGAACATGAGCATAAACTCCTTGGTCTGCTGGAAGAAGAGAGTCTCAATTACGTCAGTTCGATCGTGCTTGGGCTCAATGACGCCCTGGTCGAACTGACCGGAACCTTGGCCGGGCTGACTTTCGCGCTCCAAAACAACCGTTTAACCGCTTTGTCCGGTTTGATCACCGGGATCGCCGCTTCTTTTTCGATGGGCGCTTCCGAGTACCTCTCCAACAAAGCCGGGGACGGCCGGCCCGCCGAGGCCTTTAAGTCCGCCCTCTATACCTGGGTGGCGTATCTGATCACGGTCTTTGCTTTAATCTTACCCTATTTGCTATCTACCAATTACTCCCTCAGTCTGGTTTTGACGTTGACGATCGGTATCGTTATTATCCTGGTTTTTAACTACTATATTGCCGTTGCCAAGGACTTGCCCTTCTGGTCACGTTTTCTGGAGATGACCCTGATCAGCCTGGGCGTGGCCGGCCTCAGTTTCATCATCGGCCTTATCCTCCGCCTCTTCCTGCAGGTCGAGATCTAATCTTGTGGAACCGACCATTTTTCGTTTATGTTGACACCAAAAGAAAAAGCAAGCTCTTTCGTGGGCTTGCTTTTTTCACGCCGTCACCGGCAGCAGGCGAACTTATTTCCTTCCCCCCTTGATCAGGGGCCCAATCCGCTCAATCCGGTTGGTCCAGATTCCCCCGGCATAATTGGCCGGGAGCAACGCCAGGTCTTCTTCCGTATCAAACCCTTCCGACCAGCGGCCATCCCCCAACACCAAGACGATGCGGGTATGGGCCCTTTCCATCCGTTTTAGAAACCGGTGGGGCCATCCCCAAAGCCAGCGGGCATAACGCAAGGGAAGGTGCAGATGGGTGTTGCGCATCGCCGGCGGCACATAACCCGTCCAGCCGACCGCCTGATAGGAAAGGACGGCGCGGAGAATGGTCCGTTTCGACATTACCCGCAAACGGGGAAAGGCAATTTTGAGCGCGGCCAGTGGTACCTCTTCCCCGTAAAAGGCGAGACGGTCAAGTTGCGCCGGCCGGAGCGTGCGCAAGTATTCAACCAACCGGGCGCCCAGTTGCGCTTCGTTACTCCTCAGATGAACCAAAAACGACCGTTCGGGGAAGGCGGCCAACACCTCGTCAAGGGAGGGCATCAGTCCGACCCCGGTGCCCCGGAAGGGAAAAGTTCTACCCCCGTCGGCGGTATAGCCGTAACCAATGTCAAGGAGTTTTAGCTCCGCCATGGTATAATCCCCGATTCTGCCCTGGCCGTTTGTCCGGTAGTCCAGCCGGTGGTCGTGGAAAACCGCAAACTGTCCGTCCTTGGTCAACTGGAGATCAAACTCCACCAGATCGGCCCCCGCCGCGAAAGCCGCCGCCATCGAGGGGAGGGTGTTCTCCAAATAGGCGTGTTCCGGCGGGTTGATGCGCGCCGCCGTATTGGTGTCCCATTGGATTCCGGTCAGGGGAAAGGTTTGGTGAACCCCCCGGTGGGCAACGAGAAAAGGTGGTTTGGGCGTGGGGGCGACCCAAAAGGAACTATTGTTAATAAAAATGAAGACGATAAAGACCAACAAAACCAGGATGGCTCGCCTTCGTCGTCTGCGTTTTCCGATTTTGCTTCCCCCGTTTCACTATGGCCTTATCCCTTTGTGGACCTCTCCTGCTCTCCATTGCAGGCGGCACTCTCTGTCGCCTTCGATTTTGGCCGGGCCGCGCGCAAACGCGGTGAAAACCCATGGCTCTGGGGTCTCCTGGGCTTATTGAACGTCCCCTCATCGCTCATTGTCTACCTGTTAGTGACCAGAAGAAAAAAAATCATCCCAATTAAACCTGGGTTTTTGGTCGCCAGTCAAACCACCGGGCTATAACACCAAGGGCAAACCCAAACAGGAGGTGGAGGAGGAGAAAGAGGAACACTTCCACGGGCGTCCGCGGGTGGGCGCTCAGTTTAACAATGGGTAATGACGCCAGTCCGCTATAGGAAGCCAGCCAGAGAAAGGCCCCGTAAATCAGGCCTTTTGTTCGGGAGTAACGGTCTCCGGTATAAACCAGAAGCGCGATAAAGACGATCCCAAGGAAAGCGCCGTAAACTTTACCAGCAATAAACCCTAAAAATGCGCCCAGGAAGTTCTCATGGACGAATTCCAGTGGCAAAAGCAAACTACCCGCATGGTGAAAGAGGGGGTGGCCAAGATTCTCCAGTTTCCACAGGATTAACTCGGGAATGTTCATCACCAGATCAGCAACGACCCCGGCCAAAGCGCCAAAGATTAACTTGTCCCGTAACAATTTTTTCCTCTTCTCCTGTTTAATCTTTCTTTTTATTTATTCCCCCGAAGGACTCCGTTTATCGGCCGTGCCATTTAAAAACATAGTCGTTAACCTGAACACCCAGGATCGCAGCCACCTGCGGACACTTGGCCTTCAAAAGGAAAAAGAGATCCCGGCCATCCTCGTCCAGCAGTGCTTCAAAGTTGCCCTGCCCTTTGCTGATCACCAAATCGGCCTGGTAAAACAGGGTGACGAACTCCGCGGTACACTCCTCCAGGATCAACCCGGGGGTCGTGGCGCCAGTCGACACCACCTTAATCCGGGGGTCGAATCCGGAAGCGCGGACATCGTCCACGGTGGCGTCATTGATCACCGGTTCGCCCCGGACGGCGTAGATGATCTCAAGGTCCGGCAAATAAGCCATTAAGAGACGGTCGAAGACGGTCTCACCGGCATTGTCCCCAATAATCAACAAGTTTTTTGCCTGCTCCAGTTCCCTTTGGAAGCGGGCCAGATCACAGACGGCAAACCGCTTCACCAATTCCGCTTCAAAATTTTTCAGGCAGGCGGAGCGGTCTCCCAGGGCTGCGTCGATAATATTCCCGGTCGCGGCGACCTTTAACGTCCAATAAAGCCGCTCCGTAGGGTCCACCTGTTCCGACAGATACCGCTCAAGAAAAGGATAGACTTGTAAAGCATCGCGGATACTTTCCGCTTTAACTTCCCGGTAGGGATCGGGCACTCCGGTGTGTCTCTTCACAATCTGGTGCATCCTTCCACCCAGCTCCGGCGCATTCCGGAACTTGCGGTATTCGCTCAGAAGCGCCGTGGCTTCCTGCATGATCGCTTCCTGGACGTCAAACCGGTCCGTCGCCAGACGGGAGGCTTCCAAGACCTGCCGCAGCACGCAAGGTAAACAGTCGAGAAAAACTTCCATCCAAGCATCCTCCTCTCCATCGGTCTCCGCCCAAAGGTCCGGCCACGCATCAATGACACCGGTGCCCTTGACCTTCATTTCCTCTTGGCCAGCGCCGCCTGGTCCATTACCGCCTGATCCAGCGCCGCCCTTTAGCCAACGGCCGTTGTTGGTCAAGATGGGGTCTTCCGCGCCGCCGGCCGTAGTCAAAACAGCAATTCCCAAAGGAAAACCCCGCCAATCCCCCCGGCCACGATCAGAAAAAGACTCTTTCCGCGCGCGGCGAGAAGGAGGGCAAGCAGCCCGCCGGCGATGGCCGAAGCCGGCTGCGCGGTCGAGAAAAGCATCTCAGGGAAGATCAGGGTCGTTAAGACGGCATAAGGGACGAAATCAAAGAACCGTTTGAGCACGGGGGGAAGTCGATCCGTCGACATAAAAAGCATCGGCAATAAACGCGGCAGATACGTCACGGCCGCCATCCCCAGCACCAGAAGCAAATGGCTATTGGGCATCCTTCTCCCCCTCCCCCTCCTCCTCCCCGGGAAAGAGCAGCGCCCCCAAAGCACAGGCGATCACGGTGATAATCATGATCTTCCAGCCTTTGCCGATCGCCGTCAGCCACGGCGGACCCCAAGACGCCACCGCACTCAAGCCCAGCGTCAAACCGACAACAGTCAAATTGGCCTTGGAACCCTTCAGTCCGGGCACCAATAACCCAATAAACATCGCATACAGGGCCAACCCCATACTGGACTGTAAAAGCGCCGGCAGCCCGCGGACCAGCATGGAACCGGCCGCGGTCCCCAAAACCCAGCCCAGATAAGCGGCGGTATTCACCCCCGCCACAAAACCGGGATCCCGGTTATCCTCCGGCCCCATCGCCAACAGCGCAAAGGTCTCATCAGTAACGCCAAAGGCAATCAGCGCTTTTACGTTCGGCGGCTGCGAGCCCAGACGCCGGGCTAAGGTGGCACTCATTAAAAAATGGCGCATATTCACCAGAAAAGTAGTGAGGACAATCTCCCCGCACCCGGTCCCGGTCGCCCATAGATTGACCGCAATAAATTGGCTGGCCCCGGCAAAAACCAGCACCGACATGAGGATACTCGTTACGGCGGGTAACCCGTTGGCCTTCGCCAGCAAACCAAAGGCGACGGCAATCGGAAAGTAACCGAAGGCAATCGGCAGGCCGTTCTTCATCCCCGTTAAAAAAGCATCACGCTTAACTGTCCTCATCCTTTCCCCGGAAATCTAATCAAGCTGGTCAATGTATTATCATTGTATTATCATAAATTAATCCACATCTTTTGGCAAGTTACAGAAGCGATCCCTCCCCCGCCCAAACCGTTTCCTCCCGAATAAAAAACTCCTTTCCGGAAGAGGCTTGCCATAATCTTAAGCTCATCCCGCCTCATCTTCCCGGAAAGGAGCAATCCGTTTTAGTGGTTCGGAACCTGTTCTGAACCCTGAACCCGTTTGGCGCCTGTTCTGAACAAGCCGCGTCCAAGCGTCGTCACCCGAACCGCTTTCGCGGCCATCAGACGGTTTCAGAAGCTTTCAGATTGTTTCAGACGGTAGCCTTTAAGGCTTGGTCCAGATCGGCCAGAATATCTTCGACATTTTCAATCCCCACCGAAAGCCTGATGTAGTCCGGGGTCACCCCCGTGGCCAGTTGTTCCGCCTCGGTCAGCTGCTGGTGCGTGGTGGAAGCCGGGTGAATCACGAGGGACTTGGCATCGCCAATATTGGCCAAATGGGACAGGAGTTTGACGTTGTTGATAAACTTGATCCCGGCCTCCATCCCGCCTTTGACGCCAAAACCGATAATCGCCCCGGCGCCGTTGGGGAGATATTTTTGGACTTTGCCGTAGTGCGGACTGTCGGGGAGCCCGGGATAATTGACCCAGGAGACTTGCGGATGGGTCTGCAGGAATCTGGCCACCCGCACGGCGTTCTCGCTATGGCGCGGCATCCGCAGGTGCAAAGTCTCCAAGCCTTGCAGGAATAAGAAGGAATTGAAGGGGGAAAGCGTGGCCCCCAGATCTCGCATCAAGGCAACGCGGGCCTTCACGATAAATGCTTTGTTACCAACGGCTTCCACAAAGTTTACCCCGTGATAGCTGGGGTCCGGTTCGGTGAGCAAAGGAAAGTTGCCTTGCGCCCAGTCGAAGCGGCCGGAATCAATGATCACTCCCCCGAGGGAAGTGCCGTGCCCGCCAATGAATTTGGTGGCCGAATAGACGACGATATCGGCCCCG
>JAAYMP010000132.1 GCA_012521315.1 Bacillota bacterium | reverse complement strand
TGGCAGTTACGCCCGGCGCCGCACCGGGATGACCCGGAAACCACCGTGCGGGAGGTCCGGGCGCTCCTCGGCGACACGGTCCGCCGGCAACTGGTTTCCGATGTCCCCATCTGCACGCTCCTCTCCGGCGGCCTGGATTCCAGCGCCATCACGGCCCTTGCCGCCCCCGAACTCCTTAAAACCAAGGGGCAGGTCCTGCATACCTACTCGGTCGATTTTACCGGAAACGACCGCTTCTTCCGGCGCAACAGTTTCCAGCCGGACCTGGACGCCCACTGGGCCGGTTATGTCTCCCGTTACCTGAAGACCCGCCACCACTATGTCACGATCGATCCGGCCGCCTTGATCGACGGGATCGATCAGGCTTTATTCGCCCGGGACTTACCGGGGATGGCCGATATTGACCTCTCCCTCCTCCTCTTCTGCCGGGAGATCAAAAAAGACTTCACCGTCGCCGTCTCCGGGGAATGCGCCGATGAGATTTTTGCCGGTTATCCCTGGTATTACGAGGAAAACCCTTTGGCCGGGGAGAGCTTCCCCTGGCTCCGTAACCTGGAGACCAAAATCGCCCTGCTGGCGCCGGAGATCAAGGCCCAACTCCAGCCGGAGATTTATCTCCGCGCGCGGTCCCGGGAAGCCATCGCGGAGGCTCCGTTGCTCCCGGACGAACCCCCGGTTGAGCAAAGGATGCGCCAAATGTTCTACCTCAACCTGACGCGCTGGATGCCGACCCTCCTGGACCGGAAAGACCGGATGAGCATGTACACCGGGCTGGAAATCCGAGTCCCCTTCTGCGACCACCGCCTGGTTGAGTATGCTTACAACATCCCCTGGGCCTTAAAGAACTATAACGGGCAACGGAAAGGGATTCTCCGGGCCGCCCTCAAAGGACTGCTCCCGGAGGACGTCTGCAACCGCCCGAAGAACCCCTATCCAAAGACCTTTCACCCGGACTTTTTTAAGGCCGGCCGCCAACTGATCCTGGACCTGTTGGGCCAGCCCGGCGCTCCCTTGTTCCACCTTGTGGACCGTCCGGCCCTGCAGAAACTCGCCGCGCACCCGGAAGAAATGAATAAACCCTGGTTCGGCCAGTTGATGCGCCTCCCGCAACTCTTTATCTACCTGGTGCAGTTAAATAGGTGGCTGGAAAAGTACCGCGTCAAATTACAATTATAAAAAAGGCGTTGCTCCGCATCCGGGCGGAACAACGCCGCTGGTTTCTTGCCGGTAGTTGATTGTTCTTCTTTCTACGGTCTCCGCGCCGCAGGCCTGTAACGCCCAGACATGTTCCCGCACGGCGCCCTGCAAGGCCAAGACACCAATTTTCATCCGAAGCCACCCTTTTCTCCCGTATTACCAGCCGCGGCCGGCCATCCGGTCCCCGCTCGCCAGCCCGGCCACCGCCACCCCGCGCATGGCTCCGCCCAAGCCCCGGGACAGCTTGGCGAGCAGCTCGGGGTCATTAAAACCGGCCGTCGCGTCGACGATCGCTTTGGCGCGGGCCGCCGGGTTTTCCGATTTGAAGATCCCGGAACCAACAAAGACGCCGTCGCAGCCCAACTGCATCATCAAAGCCGCGTCGGCCGGAGTGGCCACCCCGCCGGCCGCAAAATTGACCACCGGTAAGCGGCCCAGGTTTTTCGTCTCGATCACCAGTTCCACCGGAACCCGCATTTCAAGGGCTAACCGCTTCAGTTCTTCTTCCGAAGCGTTTTTCAGGGCTTCAATCTCCTCCGCGACCGTCCGGACGTGCTTCACCGCCTCGACAATATCGCCGGTCCCGGCTTCACCTTTGGTCCGGATCATCGCCGCCCCTTCGTTAATCCGGCGCAAAGCTTCGCCCAGGTTCCGTGCCCCGCAGACAAAGGGCACCTTAAACTTGGTTTTATCAATATGATACCGGTCGTCCGCCGGGGTCAGGACTTCACTTTCGTCAATAAAGTCGACCCCCAAGGCCTCCAGGATTTGCGCTTCGACAAAATGGCCAATCCGCACTTTGGCCATGACCGGAATGGTCACCGCCTCCATGATCCGGATGATGATCTCCGGGTCGGACATACGGGCCACCCCGCCCTCCGCCCGGATATCGGCGGGGACCCTTTCCAGCGCCATCACGGCCACCGCCCCCGCCTCCTCGGCAATCTTGGCCTGCTCCGGGGTGGTCACATCCATAATCACCCCGCCTTTCAGCATCTCCGCCAGTCCCCTTTGCACCGTTTCCGTCGCCTTCTTCATCATGATTCTTTGTCCTCCTCCATATTCTAAACTATGGGGCTCGCTGTCCGGCAAACTGGATGAACCCCTAACTTGCACCCGTGGCAATATTTTTATTTTATCAAAAGAACGCCCCCGTGTTAATTTTTTCTTCTAAATATAACATAAAACATCAATGTATACAAGTATCCCTGGTTAAACCCTTTCCGTACATTTTATTCCAGCCGGAAGATGTTAATATTAACCATTTTCTTGTAAACTTTAGTATTACCCGCAAAAAAAATGGTCCGTAAACAAAAATGGCCAAAAAAGAAACAGCAGAAAGGAAATCCCTTCCGCCGCTGCCCATTCAACACTTACCAAAGAGACTAGTCCGCTAACGAGAAAAACCTCTCGCCGTGAGAGGTTTCTCCAGCCGAATATTTATCAGTGCGCGCTATTTACCCTCTTGCCGGGCCACCCGGATGATCTGCTCCAATTGTTCCAGGTAGTCCAGAAAAGCCTCCCGTCCCGAAGGGGTTAAGCGGCAGATGGTTTTGGGTTTCCGTTTGACGAACTTTTTCTCAATCTGGACATAACCCGCTTCTTCCAAGACCCGGAGATGGGCGCTGAGGTTGCCGTCGGTTAAGCCCAGTTGGTTTTTGAGCGATAAAAAATCACTATCCCCCAGCGAAGTCAGGACCGTCATAATGCCGAGACGTGTTTTTGCTTGGAATATCTCATTGAGATTTTGGATCAAACCGTCACTCACCTTTAATCACTTGTTTCCGCAACAGCAGACCGGTCAGGATTAAACCGCCGCCCCCGCCGGCTGCCAGCCATATTTGTTGCCAGGGAAAGGGGATCCAGATGCCCGCCACCGCCGCCACCATCAGCCAACAGCCGATCAAAACCAGGGAACGGCCGGCAAAAATTCCCGCCAATATGTAGAGCATACCGATCTGAAAAGGCCAGAAGGAATTGATGATTTGGAAATTATCAGTGAATAACAGTAAGAGACTGAAGAGAAAGGCACTGTAGGCAAATAAAATCAGCTCCAGCCAGCCGATCTTTTTCAGCAGCGGAGGGGCAGCAAGCTCATTTTTCTTCTTAAAACCAACCACGACAGAAAGAACCCCGCCAACCACTACAACTCCAGCCCACACCTGGGAAGACAACCAGATAGAGCCCATATAGCCCACGATCCAGAGCAAGCCCCAAAGCAGAAAAAAGGGATAACCATCCGCCGCACGGAGACGGGTCTGGGTGATTAATTCCCGTAAATAGGCGATCTGATCCAAGACTTCCTCCGTTTTCATCAACTCACCTCCATTCTTTGTCTTTACTTTATAATACAAAGTACTTTACAAATTGTCAAGCGTAATGAAGAAACAAGAAAGGCTATGCCGGTTCCCAACATAGCCTTTCGCCACTTCCAATTTGTAGTTAATCTCATTCCTTCCCGCTCAACATAAACAACTGGGTCAGGTAATAATAGCCTTGCTCGTTTCGGTACACCCCGATCCCGGTCAGATCAAAATGGCCTTCAATATTTCTCCGGTGGCCTTCGCTGGCGATCCAGCCCTCAACGGCCGCCGTCGCGGGATCCGGATAGTTATTATAGGCCACATTCTCGGCCGCGGCTTTATAGGGGATCCCGGCCGCCGAAACCCGCTCCTGGAATCCTTGATGGCTAAAGGGGACCTTACCCTGGCCCATATTCCGGCTATGAAGGCGGGCTTGTTCAACCAGGCGTTTGTCAATTGCCAAGGTATTCAGGCCTTTGTTCGCCCGGTAGTTATTGATTTGGGTAAAGACCTTTTCTTCAAACTCACTTAGAGTTTCCGGGACATCTTCGACCAGTTCGCCATGGTCATCGCGGTTCTCTTCCGGTGGCGGGCTTTCCGGCTTTACTTCCGGCGGTAACCGGTCAAAGCCCAGCCTTTCCCATAACCGGTCCCAAAACCCGCTGTACGCGGCACAGCCGCTGAACAAGAGACTGAGAATGACCAATAGCGATAAAAAAATTATGGTTTTCGAGCCGACGACCTTCATTTTGCTGCTTAATCCATCCCTTACCGAATTTAATATAGCAAAGTTATTTTATACGAATTCTCCGGTTTTACGCGGGAAAAGGATGGAGCGGCAAGCCCAGCTTTGGGTGGAACTGTTACAAAATCCCCAGTTCCCGGCTGCGGTGGATCGCCCGGAGCCGGTTATCCACCCCCAACTTTCCGAAGATAAAAACCCGGAAAACCAACCCAAAACCTAACTTTAGTTAGGCGACAAACAACGTATTTTCCTGTATCTTATCAGTGACAACAGCGAATAAAGCAATTTTTGGGAGGAGATATGATGAACTTTATGCGCAAACAACTAATCTTTTTGGCCGGCGGATTAATCCTGCTTAGCCTGGCCCAACCCTCCATGGCCGTGGACCGGGCGCTCTGGGTCTCCAGGGGAGAAAAGGACAACTGCTCCAGCTTCAGTCTGGGATATGCCTGGCGCAGTTATGCGCTGGAAGTAGGATTTCTTAATGACGTGGTGTATCAGAACGGTATTGATTATTTCGGTCCCTGGCCCGACGATTATCAACTATTAGGTGTTGAACAGCGCACCAGTACCGGTGGGTTGGACCTGCTTTTTCTTGTTGATCTCTCCAAACAATTCCTTATTTACGGCGGCCTTGGTTTATACTATCATGAACTTGGCCAGACCGTGCAAGACCCCGACACCGGGAAAAAGTATAATCAGTATTTAACCACGGAGACGACGCTTGCTCATTCCATAGGGCTCAAGTATCAATGGGCAAAACTCCAGTTCGGATTGGGTTACCACACAATTCGCGGCCTAAATGGACAAGTCGGATTTGTCTTCTAGAACCTTTTGCAACAACCAACGGGGAAGTAAACGAAGAGGAAAGGAATGAGCGGACATGAGGAGAGCACTGATCCTGGGGGCCTTGACCCTCGTACTTTTCACTGCGATTGGCGACGGACTCCAGCAGCAATGGATTGCCGTTGCCAACGGGCCAAACAGTGGTGCCAAACTTTCCATCGAGGAGAAAAGATACCCTTTGTCCCAGTTGCAGGAAGACTTCAACCAGCTCCGGAAGATCATCGAAAAAAGACACCCAAAAATCTATGTGGATCCGCAGGAATTATTCGGGCTCTTTGCTACTCAGTATGAGTTACTCCGCGACCAGATGACCGAGTTGGAGTTTTACCGGGTGCTCTCCCCGCTGGTGGGGAGTTTACGCTGTGGTCACACCAACTTAGTTGTTTCAAAAGCATACGAGGACTACTTGCGCAAGAACGGAAGGTTTTTACCGGTCTTGATCCGGGTCATCGATGACCGCGCTTATGTTCTCCAGGATCTCTCCGGTCAGGGCATCCCCGCCGGAGCAGAGATCTTAATGATCAACGGCCAAAAGACGGCTGACATCATCAGTGCGCTTTTGCCAAACCTTACCGCGGACGGTTACAATACGTCGAAAAAGGATTACCTGATGAACCATTGGTTTAACGGCCTCTACCACTATTTCATCGACAATGCCGCCCAATTTACCCTGGTTTACCGTGGGACCGGAAATGAGCAAACCGTCACCAAAACCGTGGACGGCATCAACAATCAACAGCTACCGATGACGACCATGAGTATTTACTATCCCCGCGGGAACAACCTCTACACCAGCGCTTTCACGGAAGATTACGCCCTCTTGTCCATCAAGTCCTTTAGCCTGCGCGACAAGAAAAAGTACCGGGCTTTCATCGATGCCTTCTTCCAGGAAGTGGCGGTGAAAGAAATATCCCACCTGATTCTGGATTTACGGGATAACTGGGGTGGCAGCCCCTATTATTCGTCCTACCTTTTGTCCTACTTGATCAGTACGCCCACCACCTATTTTAGTGAACCGCCGTTTTATTATGCCAAGTACAAAAAACCAATACAACCGGCGGAACACCGGTTTACCGGCCGTCTGTATGTCTTAATCAACGGAGCTTCCTTTTCGACCACCGGTCACCTCTGCTCGCTATTGAAGTCCCATGGGATCGGTGTCTTTATCGGGGAAGAGTCAGGCGGTTCCTATTTATGCACCGATGCCTCCATCAATGTTACCCTGCGCCACACCAAGCTCCGGCTGCATTGCGCAACCACGGCGTTTGCCACGACCGTATCCAACCTGCCGCCGGGAAGAGGGATCGAGCCGGACTACCGGATTACGCCAACCCTCCAAGATTACCTGGAAGGAACCGATCCCCAAATGAAGCTGGCTGTTCAATTAATTGATTCAGCAAGATGAATAAATTCAGGATTACGCTCCGGCTCTCTTCGCCAACTCCAAAGCCCCCAGGATCCCCTGGCGGCCCTCTAAACTGCTTGGCACAATAAAGTTACCCAGGTCATTCAATTCTTTTGTTTTAAGATATCCATTGATCAGACGCGCCACCTGGCGGCGGACTAGTGGGAATAACTGCATCTGCTTCATCACGCCGCCGCCTAAAATAATCTTTTCCGGCGATAAAACTAAAATATAGTTGACCAGCGCCTGCCCGAGATAGTAACTTTCCCACTCCCATACTTTGGGGTTGTCATGCAAGTCGGCCGCCGGGGCACCCCATCTCTCCGCAATGGCCGGTCCGGAAGCCATCCCTTCCAAACACTTTTTATGGTAGGGACAGTTCCCGGCGTAGGTATCCTCCGGATGGGGCTCCAGCAAAATATGGCCGGCCTCCGGATGCAGCATGCCATGTAAGAGCTTCCCGTCAATGGCAATCCCGGCCCCAATGCCGGTCCCCACTGTTAAATAAACTACATTCTTGAGGCCTTGCGCACACCCGTAGGTCATCTCGCCAAGGCAGGCCGCGTTGACATCCGTGTCGATGCCCACCGGAACCTCCAAGGCCCGTTGCAACGTGCCGGCGAAATCAAAATGGCGCCAAGCAAGTTTGGGCGTATCCAAAATATGACCGTAGGTTGGGGAGGCGGGGTTTAAATCCACCGGCCCGAAGGACCCGATCCCTAAAGCCTTAATCCTCTTCCCCTGGAAGAAAGCCGCCAGTTCCCGGGTGGTTTCCAACGGATCTTTAGTGGCAAAGGTGGCTTCCGCCAGAAGTTGACCATCGGCTGTCCCGATGGCACAGACCATCTTCGTCCCGCCGGCTTCAATCGCTCCGTAGATCATTGTCATCCCCTTACTCTCTTATTCAACCCTTAACCCGAAACGGCTTCATTTTGGCCTGTATGGCAAAATACCTTACCATAATCCATTATTAATCATGTCCCGCCTTTTACTTCACCCAACAGCCGTTCAAAATCCTGAAGAGTATTGTCGTACCCGGCAAAGAAGGAACGGACCTTTTCCTCCCAGGCCGCACCATTCTCCAGGTCCCCGAGGGCATAATAATCAAGACAGATAAAGATATAGCTGACGGGGTCATCAGTCAACGCCAACACCTTCGTTAGCGTCGCCAGCGAATCCTGGTATCGCCCGGCATAATACTGGCTCCGCCCTTTGCCGCGTAAAGCCATACCCTGCCAGTAAGGGGAGTCGGGCGGCGCCAATTGGTAGGCTTTGTCATAAATAAGGACCGCTTTGTCAATCATTGTCTGGTCCGGATAATAGTCGGCGAAAAAGAACATCTCATATTCATAAGCGAGGTCATAGAAGTAAAGAAAGTAAAAGGGGTCGGTGATCATCGCCAGCAATTCATTGGCCAGCCGGTAAACCTCTTCGTACTGGTAATCATGGAAATTTTCATAGATCCTGATCATTTTGACGAGCGGCGCATAAATCTCCAGGGTTTCTTCATCGATCCGGCCAAGCAACTGCTCTCCATGCCAACTGTTTTGCCCGCCCGGACCAGCCACCGCCAGGGTCATGAGAATTTGGTGGCGGGGTGCGAATTTGGGAAAAGAATCCCATGCTGTAAAATCACAAAGCGCCCCAAAGAACGGTTCATTGTTGGGCCCGGAAGGTCCGATCGCACTTACCCACTTCTCACCCAGCCCCAATTGGATAAAATTGTGATAATTATCGATGTCAAAATAATAATCGTCGTTGGCCAGCAGCTTTTCTAATTCCGTCACATATTTGTCTTTCTCTGGTTCACGGCCACTTTCAATTTTTTCGTTATAGTCCAGGATTAACAGGTGTTGGTTTAAATAGGCCGGCCGTTGCGATAAAAGGGCCGCTTTTTTGCAACTCTCCGCATTATCGGTGAAACAATAATCCAAATAGTACCCTAGGGCCGTCTCCCGTTCCGCCAGCGACTCCTGGACCAGCTTGACCGCTTCGGCTTTGTTCCGATACTCGTTAAACTCAACAATCGCCATAGCCAGTTTATAAACGAATGGCTTTTCCGCCGCGTATTGCGCCAAGTCACCGGCAAAGGTCTGGAGGGACTCGTCTCCGCTCGGCAGTGTGTAATATTGCCAGAGAATCAGCCTTATCTCCGCACTGGAATTAAAAGAAACATGGGACAAATAAAACGCCAGTAAAAAATATAACGGGTTTTCCTGTCCCTGGGCAACGGCCAGTTCCAAAGCCCGCTGGTAATCCTCCTCCGCCAAACTGTCCCACAAAAGCTGCAGGTCATTCTCTACCAGCGCCAAAGCAACACCGGAAAAAGAGAAGAAAAATAAAACGGCCACCATAGCCACGAGTGCTTGCCGCCTCAAGTTCGCTTTCATCAGCCGGCCTCCTTATTTAAGCTTATTTGCAGTTAAATATTTTCTACACTAATAAAAATATTCCTGCGTTAGTGGTTCGTAAAAAGCGGCAACCAATAAAAAAGAACCCTCATGTACCAAAGGGTTCTTTCTTAAAATTTTCTTATTTCCTTTTTTACTTGTCTTACTCTTGTTCCAACCAATCTTTCACACGCCGAATACAGCCTTTCAGATCATCACGAACTTCATAAACCCAAAAGCGAAGCACATCCCAACCATACTCCTGTAACCGGCAATTCCGCAAACGGTCGCGTTGACAAAGATCCCTGTTCCAATCCCTGTGGTAACGTTCGCCATCTACCTCGATATCTAAACGGCGGCCATTTTCAGTTATTAATGCTAAATCCAACCGGTATTTTTCAACCGGATATTGCGGAATTGTCTTAATCCCTACTTTATAAAGAGCTTGATATAAAATCTTCTCCCAGTCAGATACTTGTTCCGGGCTAAAAACATTTGGATATACCGGCCCTAGTTCATCAATAATTATAGGTTTTTCTTTTTTTGCCTTAGCCTCCAAAGAACCAACATATTTAGCAAACTCGACTAAGTAATTAACATCACACTGTAAGATAGACTGCCGATCACCAATCACGATCAAGGCCGCTCGGGCACGAGTGATGGCAACGTTAAACAGATTTCCTGTCCTTTTCAAAAAATGTAGCGAACTTTCAGGACAATCAAGGCTTACTACAGGAGAAAACAGAATAAGAACTCTTTCATCGCCTTGAAATTTATGAACAGTATCTGCCTCGAAACCAAATTTTGTTATTAATTTTTGTTCTAGCACAGAATAGTCTTTATGTAGAAGTTCCTGAATAAAATGCGCTTGTCCTCTGAATGGTGTAACGACTCCAATAGTTCCTTCATACCCCTGGGAAACCAGGCGCTGCAGTTCCATAATTACAGCCTGAGCCTCTTTTTTATTGCAAATACTCCCTTCCCGCAGCCTTGTGACAGTACCACACAGATCCACCCAGCGAATTGCCGGTCCTTCAGTTGTAGGGCGTCGCAGTTTACGGTAATGGGTTGCGATGCGTAATTGTCCTTCATAAAAGTGGGTATTGGAAAATTCAATAATATCAGCATGAGAACGGTGATGTTCTAGGAGATTAACTATATTATCCGAATGACTTAACCCCAAAGCCCGATCAAATAAGGAATTATTTGAATACCCCCATGCAGCATAGGAATCAATTAAGCCATGCTTGATCAGAAGCTGCATATCTTGATTAACAGAAAGACTAGAAATGTGACTCAACTGATTCGGATCTCCAATAACGACAACGCGTTTTGCTCGATAAAGTAATGGAATAACCGATGCTATATCACACTGACTGGCTTCATCAATAACAAGCAAATCAAAAAATCCGGGTTCGAAAGGGATTCGACCATGGGTAGACAATGAAGTTATAGCCCAACATGGCAAATATTTCTTTAACACAGAAAAAAATTTTGTTAGCTGGGAACGTACTCGTACGGCCAGCTTATTATCTTCCTCCTGGTTGTAGAGGACCATACTCAATAATGAATTAAACTGGTTGAGCGTCTCCCGGTCAGCCGGTACCGAGGAAAGCCTTTTCGGTAAAAGGGCCAGCCATGAAAGCCACAGATTTCAAGAGATCTTTTGTACTTCTTCTTGTGCTTTAACTAAATCCCATTCCAATTTCTCCAATGCAACAGAGGCGGAGAGCTTGGACAATGAATCATAATATTCTTTGATTAATTTTATCCCATAAAGACGCCGGGCAAATACATCCATAAAAGTCTTATAATCTTTTAACATATCTTCTTCAAGCGCTTTATTTTCAAATGTAGAGCTGAGCTCAGTTGAGTCCATATAATGGTGTAAAAATGGTTTTCTGAAAAAATAGGAGAGCCATTAACAAATTCCTCAGTTAAATGATACTGCGTTGAGGGAGATTGGCGGATCAAGTCCAAATTAGTGTGTAAATTTCTCAGTTATCAATAAGCTTATATACGCAATATTACTCCGATCATTGATTCGCTTTTGCTCTCCTTGCCACTGGAGGTATTCACTCATATTCCGGCGCTCAATCACCCCCAGTAAAAACCCCCGGAAATCACGAAGGGTTTAAATGGTAAACTATAGAATTAATGTTAAAACCAGTTA
>JAAYMP010000131.1 GCA_012521315.1 Bacillota bacterium | reverse complement strand
CTTCCGTCATCGCCGCCGTAATGGCCACAATCCGTTCGTCTTCGGCGGCCGCTTCCACCAAAGTTGTGCCAAACACCTCTGTATAAGTGGAATGGCCATTATGGTGCGAAAGCTTTCCGGTGCTGACTTCAAAACCGGGAACACCGTGGAAGCTGATGGGATCCGCTTCCGCCGGGGGATAACCCTTCCCTTTTTTGGTCCGCACATGGATCAGAACCGGCCCTTGGCGGCGCGCCGCATCGGTCAAGGTCTGCGTCAACTGTCGCAAATTATGCCCATCGACCGGACCGATATAAGTGAAACCCAGTTCCTCAAAGAGAATTCCGGAGATGACCATGTATTTTAAGCTATCCTTAATTTTATCCAGATAACGGTAGGTGGTCTCCCCGACCTTTGGGATCTTCTGGATAAACTGTTCGAGGTCGGCACGGAATTTATACAAGGTGGGGTTGAGGCGCGCCTGGCTCAAATACGTGGAAAGGGCACCCACATTCGGGGCGATCGACATCTCATTGTCGTTAAGCACCACGATTAAATTGGTTTTTAGATCCCCCGCATTATTCAAGGCTTCAAAGGCCAGTCCACCGGTGAGGGAACCGTCGCCGATCACCGCCACCACTTTATAATCCTCCCCCTGCAGATCCCTGGCCTTCGCCAGGCCAAGCGCGATCGAGATCGAATTACTGCTGTGCCCGGTCGCAAAGACATCATGGGGGCTCTCTTCCGGTTTGGGAAAACCGCTGATCCCGCCCCGCTGCCGGAGGGTATGAAAATCCTTCCACCGGCCGGTAACGATCTTGTGGACATAGGACTGATGCCCCACATCCCAGATGATTTTGTCGACCGGACTGCTAAATACTTTATGAAGCGCCAGCGTAAGTTCGACCACGCCCAGATTGGGCGCCAGATGGCCGCCTTGCCTGGCGACGGTCTCAATCAAGAGGGTCCGGATCTCAGCCGCCAGGTCCTCCAGTTCAGGGTAGGACATTTTCTTTAGATCCTCAGGTAAATTTCTTTCCGCAAGCATTTTTAACAAAAAACCCCACTCTTATTTTTCAGTTTTCTTTTTTATTCTTTTATTCTTCCCCTGCGACGGCCGTCGTCCAATCAGAACTTCAACTTTCTCCAGGAGAAAAGCCACATAAAGCAAGATCCGGGTGGAATTTTTGATGGCAAAGGTTTTACCGGCGGCCTTTCCGCCAACCGTCAAGGCGGAGATCATCCCCACCACAAACAAGGAGATTAGATCTCGGTACGCCGACAAATCATGGTTGACCATAAAATTAATCACCAAAGCCGCCCCAATCGAGCCGCTCACCGTCCCACAGATATCGCCGACCACATCATTGCAGAAGTTGGCCACCTGGTCCGCTTTACGAACCAGCTCAACCCCTTTTTGGGCCCCAGGTACCCGGTCACTGGCCATGGCATGAAAGGGTTTCTCGGTTGCGGATGTAGTGGCGGTGCCAATGATGTCAAAGATGATGCCCAAAAAAATAACCATGAATAGAACCAGGGCCGCAACCCAGAACGCGGTCCGGGCTTGG
>JAAYMP010000001.1 GCA_012521315.1 Bacillota bacterium | reverse complement strand
CCCAGTATTACCGTGCTCACCTGCTGACAGAGAAGCCGGAGTATCCCCTGCGCCCTCCGGCCTTCTGTATGCTATTACGGAAATATTTGCAAGGGGGACGGATTGTTAGTCTTACACAACCCCCGTGGGAACGTGTCCTCCAGTTGCAAATTGAAGTCTACGACCCCGATACTGGTTTGACCACGTTATCGCTGGTCTTTGAAGCAATAGGCCCCAGCAGTAATCTGGTCTTAGTCAACAGCGATGGGCTCATCCTTGACGCGCTGCGGCGCTTTACCGGATCAACCCAGCGGGAGCGGGAGATCATGCTGGGCAAACCTTACCTGCCGCCGCCGGCCCCCGGGTTGTACCATCCGGCCAACCTCACCTGGGTGGCCTGGGAAAGAATCGGCCAGCTTTCGCCCGGTGAGTTAAAGATCGCCACGGTCCTGGCCAAAGAGATCTTTGGCCTTTCCCGTCCGCTCCAGGAAGAAACCATGCAGCGGGCGGGCGTTACGGCGCCGATGACGGTGGCCGAAGTCGGCGCCGATCGATGGCGGCGCCTTTATGAAGAAATAACCGCCTGGAACCGGCGGGCCGCGGAAGAAACGGTCTGTTTTCTTTATCTGGATTCGACCGGTGCACCTTTGGACTTTTTCCCGTATCAACCCCTTCATCTGCCCGTGGAAAGGTTAAAACCGGTCGCCGGCGTCAATCACGCTATTGTCGCCACCCTGCACCGGCGCAGCCTGGAGGCGGTTTATCAACAAAAACGGTCAGCCCTCAAAAGCACGATCAAAAAGGCGATCCAAAAAGCCGCCCAAAAACGCGCCCGGCAAGAGGCCGAGCTGGCCACCGCGGCCGAGGCCGACACCTACCGCTTGTACGGAGAGTTGATCACGGCCCATCTGCACGAAATTAAACGGGGCCAAACCGAACTGATCGTCCCGAACTATTACCATCCGCAAGCCGCCGAGGTGACAATTCCTCTTGACCCGCTTTTAAGTCCCATCGCCAATTCCCAGCTTTATTACAAAAAATATAACAAGGCCAAAAAGGGGCTGGAGAAGATCCGCGCGCAACTGGAGCGGACCGAGATGGAACTGGCCTACTACGCTTCGCTGGAAAGCTCCCTTGAGAATTCTCTTACCTATGGTGACTTGTTGGAGATCGAAACGGAGATGGCCGAAGCCGGGCTCCTTAAACCAAAAAGCCCGGCCAAACAGCAGGCCAACCCGCCGGTGAAAAACCGGCCATCCCTTTTTCGGACGGCTGACGGGTGGGAGATCCTGGTTGGGCGCAACAACAAACAAAACGACCAACTAACCATGAAAACCGCCGCCCCCCATGACCTTTGGCTCCACACCCAAAAAATCCCCGGCAGCCATGTGATCCTCCGGACCCAGGGCCGGACGGTCCCGCCCGACGTTTTAATGGTCGCTGCCAACCTGGCCGTTTATTTCAGTAAAGCCCGCGGATCCAGCAAAGTCCCGGTTGATTACACCGAAAGACGCCACCTGCGCAAACCCACCGGTGCGCCGCCCGGGTTTGTGGTCTATAACCGTTACCAAACCCTGATCATTGAGCCGGATCCGGAAAGCTTGGCCCGGGTTGGGCTTACCACCTCAAATAATAAAGCCCCTTCTTAAAAAGAAAGAAACAATCCTGACAAAAGGGTTGCCGGCTTCCGTGTGGTCACCAAAAAAGCCCTTTCCTTTAAGAAAGGGCTTTTGTCCGCTTGGTACCATTTATATCGATGACGATTCTTTTTCCCGTTCCCGGCTCTGCTTGATCCTTTCAAGCTCCGCCTCCAATTGGGCTTGGTATTCCAGATATGTAGCGTTCACTTCCGGCCAGATCTCCTTTAAACCGTAGGCGCCAAAGGTTTCTTCCTGGTAAGCGGCCAACTTTTGGCGGTTGGTTTTTTTCTCCGGAAGGCTTAGTTCGGTGATGCGGACCCCGTATTTCTCCGTCAATTCCCGGGCGGTCTCCCGGTTCTGCCAGATCAGTTCATCACTCCCAAGGGCGACGGCTTCCCGGGCACACTCCCGGACGATCTCCCGGTAAGCCTTGGGCATTTTCCGCCAGGCCCTTTTACTTAGCATGAGGATTTGGACCGGAAAGTAATGCTCGCTTTGGAGGATAAGACGAGCGGTATCATAAACCCGCATCTTTTTGTAGTCAATAAAATTGGTCTCGACGGCATCCACCAACCCCACCTGCAAGCCGATTTTAAATTCGGAGAAGGCCAGCGTTACCGGGGTAATACCCATGATCTCCCAAGTTCGGCGGTGCGTTGGCAGAAGTAACGCCCGGAAACGGAGTCCACGACTCTGCGCTAAACTGGTTATGGCCCGGTTGCTGACGATATTGACCGGTCCGTCAGTGATATACCCTAAAACATAGTCGCCCCGCTTTTCCTCGGCTTTTTCCTTCAAGATCTGCCCCAACGTTCCGTCCAGAACCGTCTTTAAATGCTCGGTCGAGAAAAAGAGAAAAGGCAGATCCAGGACGGCAAATTCCGGCACATACTCGGCATATTTGAAGGTGGTACAAGTAATCAGGTCAACCGTTCCCCGTTGCAAGCCCTTGATCAATTCCTGGTCACTGCCGAAAACACCATCAAGATGCACTGCGACATTAATATAGCCCTTGGTCCGTTCTTTGACCAGCCGTTGGAATTCGGTCAGCACCACCGCTCCCACTTCACCGGCGGTATTGGCGGTGGCAGCCGTCAGTTGCAAACCGTAACTTTCCATGCGCCCGGGGACGGTCAATACCACAAACATCATCAGGAACAATATGATACCGGATCTTATTCGGTGCATCGTCTTCCCTCCCCTTATCATTTATTCTTCAGCAATTCGTTCTGCATCAAGTTGGCGACAAACGCCATCTTTTGTTGGCGATAACGGTTGGGCGCTTGCAAGTTGTCCAGCACAACGCGGCCTTGATAAACAAAACTGATTTCATAGTCGTAATATTCTTTTAAAATATAATAAACAAAAGCCTCGGCAAAATCCTCATTCATCCCCATACTGCTGCTTAGACTGAAAAAGGAGGATTCCTCTTTAAACCACTGCAGAAACTGGAGCAATCCCTCGATGGATTGGATGTTGTGCAGTTTTTGCGAGAAACCTTCTTTATCCTGCCAAAAGCGATCCTGATCCCAGGAGATATTGACAAACTCCTTATTTAAGGGGTTAGGAACAAATTTGCCTTGCCAGTTAAATTTCAACCGTTCAAACTCGACCAAGTGGCCAATCTCGTGGATAAGAATACGCAGCAGGTTCGGCAGTTTTGGGGTACCTTGGAAGTAAAAATCTCCGCTGTCCTCCATTAAACCCAGGTTCGCATTGAGCAGTTTGTTTTCCCAGTCATCATCGATGCTAAACGTCAAATTAACCTTTTCCATGTCAAGATAGACGATCATCTGCGGTTTGTCCGCAAAAGAGTAGGGAGCTTTAACGATAACAAAACGGTCCGGATACTCCAATAAATAATGCAAGTTGTTTTCGGACAAAAGGTCCACACACTTTTTTAGGGCTTTAATCTGCCGTGGGGAAAGCAAAACTTTTGTCGGCGAGACATTATTTAGAAACTCTGGTGAGGGCTGGTGTTTCGCCGGGTCAAAACCCTCAAAAAGAATTCCCTGGTAAACAAAGGAATCCTGTTCCCATCCGCAACCGGAGAGGACAACCGCTACGAGTAAATATACAGACAAGATTCGAAGTAACGCCTTCATCGTCACACAACCTTCCACCTGGATTGTCTCGTTGGAAGGCACCAACATTCTTTTTATTACATTTGCTCCGGCGCTTTGATACCCAGTAAACCCAGACCAGTAGCTAAAACGGTTTTAACGGCCCAAACCAAAACAAGTCTTGCTTGTTGCAGACCAGGGTCATCAACCAACACTTGGCATTCATGGTAAAACCCGTTAAAATCGTGGGCAAGGTCGATCAAATACCGGCTGATGATGGAAGGTTCATATTCATTGGCGGCGCTCAGTACTTTTTCCGGGAAAAGATACAACGTCTTGACAACGCGCAGGGCCGCCGGTTCGTTGAGTTTTTCCGGAGCAAGAACGGCCTTCTCCAGCGAAAACCCGGCTTTCCGCAGAATACTGCAGGCCCGGGCGTGCGTATATTGAAGATACGGACCAGTCTCCCCTTCAAAACTCAAAGCTTCTTCCCAGGAGAAAGTTACATCCTTGATGCGGTTCACACTTAAGGCGCCAAAAACAACGGCCCCCACCCCGACCATCTGCGCAACTTCCTCTTTCCGCGCCAGGCCGGGATTCTTCTCGTTAATGATGGCTAAAGTTTTCTCGATCGCCGTTCTTAATAGATCTTCCAGTAAAACAACCCGGCCTTTTCTGGTGGACAACTTTTCACCTTCAAGACTGACTAGGCCGAACGGAATATGCACCAAATCTTTCGCCCACGCGTAGCCCATCAGTTCCACGACTTTGAACCACTGTTTGAAATGGAGACTTTGGGCAACTCCGGTCACATACAGGGCTTTGACAAAATTATAGGTCTTTTTGCGGTACAAGGCGGCGGCAATATCCCTCGTTGCGTAGAGGGAACTGCCATCCTTCTTCAGAATCAAACAAGGGGGCATTTCGTATTCGTCCAGGTTGACGATGGCGGCTCCGTCACTCTCGACCAATAATTGTTTCTCTTTCAACTCGTTAACCACAGCGTCAATCTTATCGTTGTAGAAACTCTCGCCGGCCATCGAGTCAAAAGCGATCTCCAACAAATCATAGACCCTTTGGAACTCCGCCAAACTGATCTCTTTAAACCACCGCCAAAGGGATAAGGCTTCGTCATCGCCGTCCTCAATTTTCTGGAACCATGCGCGGGCTTCATCCTCCAAGGCCGGATCCTGCTCCGCCTCGTCATGAAACTTGACGTATAACCGTTGCAACTCTTTGATTAAATCCCTTTCCACCGCTTCCGCGGAGCCCCACTTTTTATAGGCGGTGATCAACTTGCCAAACTGGGTTCCCCAATCCCCAAGATGATTAATACCCACGCAGTTATAGCCCAGGAATTCGAAGATCTTATACAAGGCATTACCAATCACCGTACTGCTCAGATGGCCTACGTGGAAAGGCTTGGCGATATTGGGGGCCGAAAAGTCAATGACAATCTTCTCTCCCCCGCCGATCGCGCGTGCCCCGTAATTGGATCCGCAAGTCATGATTTTGGCCAATACTTCCCTTGCCAAAGGAACCGGGGCCACGTAAAAATTTAAATAGGGGCCGGTGGCCTTGACCGCCTCGAAATAAGGGGCCGGATCGATCTTCGCCGCCAACTCCTGGGCAATCAAATGGGGGGCCTTTTTTAGAATCTTGCTCAGTTGAAAGCAGGGCAAAGCCAGATCGCCCAACTTCTCATCGGGCGGGTATTCAAGTAAAGCGTAGATCGCCTGCTTTTCCAATCCGGTCTCCGGTAATACCTTACCTACTGTTTCCGCGATTATTTCCTTATAATCAAGATAACTGTTCGTCTGCATTGCTCTCCCTTATTCCGCCTTAAACTTTTATCCCGTCCGTAAAGACGACAAATCTTTGAATTGTACACAAGTCCCCTATTTACTATATATTACCCAAATCAGCTCTTATTTGCAACTGAAAGATTTATTGTGAACCCCGCTAATTAATGGTCTTTGGCGGCTTGGTCTCTTGCTTTGCTAAAAAATATTGAAGCATACGAATTCATATATTTCTCTTTCCTTCCCACAAGTGGCATCGGACTGACCAAAGGAAAGTATCGTACTGATCAACGGTAAAGAACTTTTGGTTAGAACTCCTCATCCCTCAAGTATTCCAGTCGCCCGGTACTGAAGCGCCTCGGCCACGTGGGACGGTTCGATTGCTTCCTTGTCAGCCAGATCGGCAATTGTCCGCGCCACGCAGAGCAAGCGGGTATAACCCCGGGCGGTGATCCCAAAACTGCGCACCGCCGCGGCCATTAATCTCTTCCCTTCCTGGTCCAAGCCGCAGTATTCTTTTATTTCTTTCGGGCCCATTTGGGCGTTACAATACAGGCCTTTTCCCTTAAACCGCTCTTCCTGCCGTTGGCGGGCGGCCGTCACTCTAGCCTTGATCTGCTTTGACTCTTCTCCGGGGCTGGGGACAGCCATTTCTTCATACCGCAGCCGCGGCGTCTCCACCATAAAATCAATCCGGTCCAGCAGCGGACCGGAGATCCGCGCTCGGTACCTTTGGATCTGCGCGGGTGTACAGCGGCAAGCCTGAAGCGGATCCCGGTAGAACCCGCACGGGCAGGGATTCATCGCTGCCACCAGCATAAACCGGCTTGGGTACACCAACGTAAGGGTGGTCCGGGCGATGGTTACTTTGCCGTCTTCCAGAGGTTGCCGCAGGACTTCCAGTACTTCCCGGGGAAATTCGGGAAATTCGTCGAGGAAAAGGACACCGTGATGGGCTAAAGTCACTTCACCGGGGCGCGGATAGTTTCCGCCGCCGACCAAACCGGCTTTGGTGGTGGTATGGTGCGGACTGCGAAAGGGGCGTTGCCGCAAGAGGGAGATGCCCGGCGGCAACAAGCCGGCAATACTGTAAATCTTCGTCAGTTCAAGGGCTTCTTCCCGACTCAGGTCAGGCAGGATGGAAGGTAGCCGCCGGGCCAACATCGTTTTTCCAGAGCCGGGTGGCCCGGCCAAAAGCACATTATGCCCGCCGGCGGCGGCAATCTCCAGGGCTCGTTTTGCCGTCTCCTGACCCTTGACATCGGCAAAATCTTCCGCATAAGCAGCGGCGGCCGTCTCCATGGGCGCCTCTATTTCGACCATTGGCATCTTACCCGTTTGTAGAAACGCAACCGCTTCCCGGAGATGACCAACGGGGATTAGTTTTATTCCCTGAACCGCCAAGGCTTCCCAGTAATTCCCGGCCGGTAACATCAGAAACTCCAGGCCACTGTCGCGGGCGGTGAGCGCCATCGAAAGGACTCCCCGCACCGGCCGGATTGAGCCGTCAAGGGCCAGTTCACCAACGATGAAGCCGCCGCCAATGGCTTCTGCGTCAAAGCAACCCTGGGCCAGAAGAAGCCCGAGGGCAATCGGAAGGTCAAAACCGCTCCCCTCTTTGCGTAAAGCAGCCGGGGCCAAGTTAATCACAATCCGGTGCCCGGGGAAAGTAAAGCCGGAATTTTTGATCGCCGACCGAACCCGTTCCTTTGCTTCTTTAACGGCGGTATCGGCTAAACCAACCAAATCAAAGGAAGGAAGTCCGGCGGAAAGATCGACCTCCACTTCAACCGGAAAACCGTCAATCCCAACCACCGTTCCACTGGTGACCTTGGCGAACATCAGTAATAGTTCCCTCCTTCCACCCCAAAAGCATCCGTAATTAACTGGTACCCAAGGAGGTTTCCCTGACGGTCCAAATCAAGCGCGATAATATCGAACCGGCAGGGCAGATCCTGATAGCTGTGTTGCTGTAAATAATAAAGGGCGGCCCGGACCATGCGGATCCTTTTCCGTTTCGTGATCGCCTCCAGACCGCCGCCATAAGTTTTCCCGCTTCTTGTCTTTACCTCAATAAAAACAATTTGCTTTCCCGCTTTGGCAATCAGGTCAAGCTCCCCGTAACGGGTATAATACTTCTGGTGGAGAATCCGGTACCCCTGTTCCTCCAGAAGCTGGCGGGCAATATACTCGCCGTAATTTCCCAGCCGCCGCCGGTCCATTCCCCTCACCTACGGCTCTTTTTTGCGTAGATTTCGCGCTTCACTTTTATTTTCCTTCTATAATTTCCCAAACAAGGTACCATTTGGATATTTATCTCCGCAATTGAAACTTTTTAGCACCGAATAGCACCTTGCGTTAGTGTCAACAATAGTCATAAACGGTATGGGAGAGTTTTCATGAAAACAAATAAATTGACGAGCTCGTTGATCATCGGTGCTTTAGCGACCATCCCCTATGAATTGTTGACCACTCTCTTTAAACTTACGGGGTATACCAGATACAGTGTTTACGAGTTAAGTAGCTTGATGATCACGCTCAACCGGCCCAACCGGTTGCTAGGCGCTATTTTATCAATGAATTTAGGCGCAATCATCGCGCTGATCCTATACTTTTTGGTCATTGGTCGTTTCGGCTGGGAAAATATAGTTTTCAAAAGTGTCTTCCTCAACCTGCAAAGCTGGATCCTGTTGGAAGTCCTTTTTATGTGGCTCATTGAGGGGCGTAATCTGATTCCCTTCCGGTCGATCAGTGATTATTACGCCCAATTAACCAGCGCCATTTTTTTCGGGGTAATCTTGGGACTGCTGTTTGAAAAGTACCTGAATCCTTACGGAGAAGATTGCCCCGGCCGACAAAAAAAGACCACTCCCCCCGGGAAAGGTCGCTAATTCAACCGCCCCTTGCCGACCTTTTCTTCCATCTGCCAGATAAAGGCCAGGATCTCTGCGGTCAACTGATAAGCCTCGGGCGGAATATAGCTGCCCACTTCAACTCCCTCCAAAAGCTTACACAGGTCGGGGTCGGCCACCGTCGGAATCCTTGCCTGGCGGGCCAACTCTAGAATAGCTTCCGCCACATAACCTTGGCCTTTGGCCAGAACAACCGGAGCGACGTCTTCCGTTTGCCGGTAGCGCAAGGCAATGGCTTTGATCATCTTCTCTTCCATCTTATAACCACCCATCGATCCGCAACGGTTGAAGGACCGTTGACTCCTCTGCCCGGTACTCCTCAAATGCAACCGACTGGACTGGCCAGCCCTTCGCCTCTAAATAGGCTTGCAAGCCGGCAAAAAGATTCTGGGCTAAAACAGCGCGGCTCGCCAGCACTTTCAGATTCAAGCCGGACTGGCTGTTGACCCCAAGAATCTCCAAATTGCCAAAGACTGGCGATTGGTAAGCCAAACAGAAAGCATAATGGGTCGGGTTTGGTTCGCATTCTTTCTTTTCCGCGTCTCCGTCTTTTTGCTCGAAAGGCACAAACCCCCGCCCCGCCCAGCGGATTTCCCTCTGCGGAGCGGGACAATAATAAAATAGGAGGTGGGGCAGACCCGGATCCCGGTTGGCTTGCCGCTGCATAAAAATGCGCGCTTCCCGGAAAATCCCCGCCAGAAGCTCATCCTCGGTCTCGGTTAGCGGGGCACTGTTTTTCTCGCCGGTCTTCGCCTCCTCGGCGTCGGCGGCTTTTCTTTTGGCGAAAAAGGGAAGGATCGGTGGTTGCTCGTCGGCCTGTTGCCACATGACCTTCTGGGCCGACGGGAACAAGAGGTAAAGGGCCCACAGGAGGGTCCGTGGTGTCAGCGGGATGGCCCTGGCTTGTAGGAAAGCAACCGCCCGCGGATGTATTTTAACCCCCCACTCTTTTTCCGCCGCAATTAGCCCCTTTTTTAGATTAATGAACACATCCCGGGTCAACGGTAAATTCTCCTGGACGGCGGCACGGAGAAGTTCCTCGCCCAGTGTTTCCTCCCCGGCAAATAGTTCCTTAAAGAAGGGCAAAGTTTCCCAGAGGGTCTCCGGGCGGTAGGGTGAAAGCACGACCAGGCCCGGTTCTTCCCGGAGGAAGCGGAAGACGATCTCGGCCCCGAGGGGAACCCCCTCGCCCTCCACTTTCACCGGAAAAACTCCTTGCTTTGTTCTGAGGACCACTTGTCCGTCTTTGCTTTGCTCAAGTTGCCCCCGGATGAAACCTCTCGTCCCCATGAGAAATGGTGGCAAGGATCCGGCGTTCATCGGCCTAAACTCCTTTCTGCCCCGAAGATGCGCCCGCCGCCTGGTCCAGGGTTAACTGGAGATGCAGGTTAAAACTGCGCCGGTGAATCGGGCAAGGCCCCAGCCGGGCCAGGGCGGCGTAATGTTCGGCGGTGGGATACCCTTTATGCTTCGCAAAGCCATAACCGGGGAAAGCCGCATCCAGTTCAACCATCAGGCGGTCACGGGTAACCTTGGCCAGGACGGAAGCGGCGGCAATCGAAAGACTACAGGCGTCGCCATCAACCACCCCGCGGTGGGGTAGATCAATCCCCGTCCAGGCATACCCGTCAATCAATAAGAAATCCGGTGGGACGGGCAAGTTCCGGACCGCCCGCATCATCGCCAGCCTGGAAGCGTTCAGGATGTTTAAACGGTCGATCTCTTCCACGGTGGCCTGCCCCAGTCCATAGGGGATTTTGGCCGCCAGGAGTTGTGCGTAGACAAGTTCCCTTTGTTGGGCTGTCAATTTTTTGGAATCGTTCAGATGGCCGATAAAGGTGGCAGTGGGAATAATGGCGGCCGCCGCCACCACCGGGCCGGCCAAAGGGCCGCGGCCGACTTCATCAACCCCGGCAATTCGACAGTAACCGTCAGCCTGCAACTGGTGTTCCAATCGATACATGGTATGTAGTCTTTCCTCTTCCCGTTGACGCCAGAGGTTTTCATCCTTTTGTTTTCTCTGCCCCATTGTTCGCGCTCCTTATCGTTTCGTCCGGAAACAAGTATAACTAAACCTGCCTTGGCGCCGGGCAGGTTTAGCTGTGACGAGCTAACACAGTTCATTAGTTTTATCGGTTAAACCAAAGATTTCTGAAGCGGTAATCTAAACCAGACTGGCGATGAGCTCTTCCCGCTCCCCATACATATAATCGATGACCGGTATTTCAATCATGGTGTAACACCCCGGTTGTTGTCGCAAGCCGGCCCGGGCGGCCGCCACCATGATCTGGGCAGTGAGGGCCGGATTATTAATCCGCATTTCAAACTTGAGCAACTGGTTATGGGTACGCCCCGAAGCTCCCTTTCTTTCCAAAAGCACGCCATGGCCCATATCGACCAAACCTTGCACCTCTGGGACAAAGGTGACAATCGTTTCATCATGGACGAAATAGGGATCTTCCTTGATTGCCTGTTCGACAACTTGCGGGTCGGCCCCCGGAGCCAGCTTCACGTAGACCATCCGCCGGTGCAGGCCGGTACCAATCGGAATGGTTAACGAAATCGCATCCACCACACCGGGGATCGCCTTCACTGCCGTTGAATGGCCCATTGACATCCCCGGGCCAAAATTGGTGTACGTAATCCCCCGCGGGGTCATAAACTGAAAGACGCACCGGATCAGGGAGTCAGTACCCGGATCCCACCCGGCGGCAATCACGGCGGTTTTCCCGTGGGTTTTGGCGATTGGTTCCAACTTGCGACGGTAATTGACCAGTTCACTGTGGATGTCGTAACTGTCCACCGTGTTAATCCCCATGGCCAGAATCTCCGCCGCCGCTTTGGGAACCAAACGGGATGGCAGAGCCAGAAAAGCCACATCTACCGCCTCAAGCTCCGCGATGTTGGTCACCACCGGAACGCCCGGCATGCGGGCGGCGGAGTTTTGCACCGATTCCGGCCGCCGTACAATGCCGGCCAGTTGAAAATCGGGCGCCGTCTCAATCGCGTCTGCTAAAAAACGGCCAATATTACCATAGCCAATAATTGCCGCCTGGTACTGTTTCATTCTCCTCAGGTCCTCCTTAAATATTAACTTAAGGCTAAGTTTTGTTTAAACTAAAGGCCAACGGCAGGAAAAAGCCATAAAAGACGGAAGTTTGTATCTGAAACCAATTCCTAATGGAGGATTCTTCATGCGTCAGGATTATCATACCCACACTTACCGTTGTAAACATGCCGAAGCCGACGTCGTCGATTATGCCTCCGTTGCCGTGCAAAAAGGACTCCGGGTTTTAGGGGTTACCGATCATACGCCCCTCCCCGTCTTAACCGACGTGCGGTGGGGCTTGATGCGTATGGGCCTGTCCGACCTGGACAGCTATGACCGGGCCGTTGAGGAAGCCAGGGTCGCCTATCCGGAACTGGCCATCTTAAAAGGCATGGAATGCGAATACATCCCGGAATTCGCCTCTTTTTACCGGGAAGAATTTTTGGGAAAACGGAACTTTGACTACCTGATCGCCGGGAACCATTATACCCCCTATAACGGCGGCTGGGTCGGTGTCCATTCCTACATAAAGTGCAAAGAGGAGCTGCTGGCTTACGCCAACCACATGGTTGAAACAATCGCTTCCGGCCTCTTTACCTTCATTGCCCACCCCGATCTATTTGGCAACTCCTATTTCCCCTGGGATGAGCATGCCGTTGAGTGCGCAAAGCGGATCCTGGAAGCCGCCGCGGCCTACCATGTTCCGTTAGAGCTTAATGCCTATGGCTTACGAAAACCCATGCTTAATACCACCGCCGGGCTCCGTCCCCCCTATCCCCTCTCCCCCTTCTGGGCCTTGGCCGCAGAATATAAAGGAGTCACCGTCATTGCCAACTCCGACGCCCACCAACCGCAGGACGTCGGCGAGACCGCCGCGGTAGAGAAATTGATCGAAGATTACGGTTTGGAACGGGCCGACCTGTCTTTCTTGACGAACACCAATCGCCACCGGCCGACGGGCGCCCGGTACGCGTGCGACTGATTCATCGGGCAGTAGAGATTGAAAGCAGACCCGCTTATTCCCCTGATTTTTGAGACAGAATCCTTTGCCGCAGCTCCGCTCCCTTTTTTTTGTCCCGAAGCAACTGGGCTTTTAAGGCTTCAGGCGAAGTAAATTTCCTTTCTTCCCGTAAAAAATGTAAAAACTCCACAGTTAAAAATTCACCATAGATCTGGCGGGAAAATTGGTCAATATAAACTTCCACCAACGGATTGCAATGGTCAAAAGTGGGTTTGCAGCCCACATTGGCCAAACCGTAATATACTTCCCCGTTCATGATGACCCGGACAAAATAGGCCCCATATTTCGGCAGTAACCGGCCGGCCGGGTAGGACAGATTGGCGGTGGGAAAACCTAAAACTTTGCCCAAACCCCGTCCCCGGCCGACCATACCGGAGAGACTAAAGGGCCGACCGAGCATTTCATTGGCGGCCTCCAACTGTCCTTGCTGTAAATAAGTGCGGATCTGCGAACTGCTGACAATCTTCCCGCCCACCATGACCGGGGGCAACACTTCGCCGGAACAAGCCTGTTTCTGCAGATAGGTTAAGAGAAGACCTGGATCGCCGGAACCGCCAGCCCCGAAACGAAAATCATGCCCGACCACCAGCGCCCGGAGCCCCAAGGCCAGTAGGCAATCCAGAAAGGGCACTGGTTCCATGGCGGCCAGCTCCGGGGTGAAGTCCAAAAGGAGGGTGCCGTCGATTCCCAGCGCGGCGAAGTGCGCGCATCGCTCCTCGACGGAGAGCAGAAGCCCGGGTGCTTCCCCCTTTAGAATCTTTGCGGTATGTTCCCGAAAGGTGACCACCACGGCCAGCCAACAGTTGGCACGGCTGATCTCTTTCACCCGTGCCAGGATTTTTTGGTGCCCGCGGTGTACCCCGTCAAAGTTCCCGACCGTCACCGCCATGCCGGAAGCAGCGGTTGCTACCAGTTCTTTTTTGATCATCGAAAACGAATTCCACAGTTTCATCCGCCCATCCCCCCAGCGCGGTGAAATTTTCTAAGTGAGAACGCGTACCGGTTGCCAAAAAGGGGTTGGATTTTGGTGGTATTTTAAGACCGCAACCAAAGAGCCATCAACGTCCACGGCCCGTACCAACTCCCGGTCGCGACAGGCCTCCGGGGACGGCCCCTCCGTTAAATCTTGGGGGAGAAGGCGACCACCGTTTTGAACCCGGCCGGCATTGGCTTCATTTAAAAGCACCATTGGCAAATGGGCCAAAGCGGCGACCGGCGGGATCAAATACTCATCCAGCTTGCCCGCATTTACCGCCTGCATCAGTTCATCCAGGGTTAAGGCCTCGGTGAGCCGGAAGGGACCGGAAGCCAAGCGGACCAACTCGCCCATACAAGCGCCTACCCTCAGGTAAGCGCCAAGATCGTGGCACAAGGTACGAATATAGGTGCCCCGGGAACACTTAACCAAAAGGAGCGGCCCCTCTTTAAAGCCGTAGACGGGAAGTAAGGGTTCGGTTGGTTCCAAACGGTAGATAGTAATTTTTCTTGTTGCCCGGTTAATCTCCTTTCCGGCCCGTGCTAGTTTGTATAAAGGTTCCCCATTTATTTTCACCGCCGAATACATCGGTGGGGTTTGCACTTGCGCGCCGGTGAAGAAAGCGAGGGCGGCGAGGAGCCTTTCCCGGGAAACGGCCATTCCCGGCTGGGTGGCGATCTCCCGGCCGGTTAGATCCTGTGTATCGGTGGTCAAACCCAAGACCAGTTGTGCCCGGTACAGTTTCCGTTCTTCATCCAGAAAAGAGATTAGTCGCGTGGCCTTTCCAACCGCCAGGACTAGCACGCCGGTGGCCATCGGGTCCAACGTACCGGTATGGCCGATCCGGCGTTCCGCCAAAATCCGGCGGGCCATGGCTACCACTTGGTGGGAGGTATAACCCGGCGGTTTGTTTATGACTAAAAACCCACTGTTCGTCATCGTCGTAAAAAGAGATTTGTTCCCCCTAATTCTCTTCGAAGTACTTGTGGACGAAGGATAGCACCTCCGCCATCACCGCCGGGAGAGTACCATTTACGGAACAACCGGCCGCGCGTAAATGCCCGCCGCCCCCAAAGTGGGCGGCCAGACGGCTCACATCCACACTGGCTTTCGAGCGCCAACTGATCTTCACTTCGCCGGGTTTTGTCTCTTTAAAAAATAAGCCAACCTCGACCCCCCGGATCGAGTTGGTGTAATTGACAAAGTTTTCGATCTCTTCAATATCCACCTCGTATTTCCGGAGCATCTCCTGGTCCATATACATCCAAGAATAACGCTGGTTATCGGCGACCTGCAGCGTGGAAAGGACTTCGCCCAAGAGGCGGACGGAGGCAAAACTTTTCTCTTCATAAACACGTTCGGCAATCTCGGAAGGGGATAATTCATACTCTTCGACTAAGCGCGAAGCCATGGACAGGATTTCCCCTGTCGTGTTCGAATAGCGGAAAAAGCCGGTATCAGTAGCAATCGCGGTGTACAGGGCGCCGGCAATCGCCGCATCCAGCGGAAAGGCGCCTTTCTCCAGCAAGTGAAAGATAATCTGCCCGGTCGCCGAGGCTTCGGGCAACACCAAGTTAACCTGAGCAAAATGATCGTTGGAAATATGGTGATCAATGTTGACCAACAAAGGTTCGCCGGCAAAGATTTCCTCCGGCAACTCAAGGCGCGCCCGCTCCGCACAGTCAACACTAATCACCACTTCCGGGCGGAAGGTTGGTTGCCTGACCGTCTTTTGGATCCCCGGCAAAAAGTAGAAGGTTAGCGGTGGCCCCTCCGGCAGAATCATCTCCACTTGCTTGCCAACCTTTTCCAAAGACAAGCCGAGGGCCAACAAAGAACCGATGGCATCACCATCGGGATGCTGATGACACCCAAGCGTAAACCGGTGGTATTTTTTTAACGTGGCGATCACTTGTTCCCAAGCAGAAGGTAAACTCAAAGTCCGTCTTCGCCTCCCTCTTTCTTGATTTCATCGAGGAGCGAAAGGACTTTAGCCCCTTCTTCCAACGAATTATCAAAAACGAAGCTAATCTCCGGTACATACCGCATGCGGATCCTTTTACCCAACTCGGAACGGATGTATCCCTTGGCGCTTTCCAAACCTTCCATCGTCGCTGTTTGCCGCTGTTTATCGCCAAAGACACTGACATAGATCTTGGCATGACTAATGTCCCGCGAAACCCGGACGTTGGTAATCGAGGCAAAGCCAATCCGGGGGTCCTTAAGGTCTTTCTGCAGTATGTTGCCAAGTTCTTCTTTGATCAGAACGGCAAGGCGTTCCGCCCGGAATTCGGACATCCTTGACCCTCCCTTTATTTCAGCGAATCATCCGATGTGACCTTTTTAATCGCTTCGGAGGTAAAGGCTTCAATGACATCGCCCTCTTTCACATCGTTGAACCTTTCCAGGCCGATCCCGCATTCAAAACCGCTGGCTACTTCGCGAACATCGTCTTTAAACCGTTTCAGGCTAATAATCTTTCCTTCAAAGACGACCACATTATCCCGGAGGACCCGCGCCTCGCTGTTGCGCGTGATCTTTCCTTCGGTAACGTAGCAACCGGCCACGGTTCCTACTTTCGGCACTTTAAAGGTGGCCCTTACTTCAGCCCGCCCCAGCACCACTTCGCGGTACTCAGGTTCGAGCATTCCTTCCATGGCTTTTTTCACATCATCGACAATGTCGTAGATGATCCGGTACAGACGAACGTCCACATCTTCCCGTTCGGCGAGGCGTTTGGCAATCGGGTCAGGACGGACGTTAAAACCAACGATAATGGCCCCCGATGCGGAAGCCAACATTACATCGCTTTCGCTGATCGCACCGACACCACCGTGAATAACTTTCACGCGGACTTCTTCGTTGGAGAGACGCTCCAAAGAGGACTGGATTGCCTCCACGGAACCTTGGACATCCGCTTTCAGGACGATATTCAGCTCCTTCATTTCACCCTCTTTAATCCGGGCAAAAAGATCTTCCAGCTTGAACCTTTGTTCCCGTTTCAGGCTCTGTTCACGCCGGAACTGCTGGCGCCTGTCCGCCAGATGCCGCGCAATCTTCTCATCGGTCACGTAGAAGATGTCGCCGGCTTCGGGGAGATCATCAAAACCGACCACTTCCACGGGAATCGAGGGACCGGCTTTTTTCACTGTTTTTCCTTTATCATTAACCAAAGCCCGGACTTTTCCCGAGACCTCGCCGGCGATGATCGTATCTCCTTGTTTCAGGGTCCCGTTCTGTACTAAAACCGTGGCCACCGGGCCGCGCCCCTTATCCAGCTTTGCTTCGATTACCGTTCCTTTGGCTGGCCGGTCCGGATTGGCTTTTAACTCTCGTACCTCGGCCACCAAGAGAATCATCTCGAGAAGTTCCTCAAGGCCCTGCTTTTTCAGGGCGGAGACTTCAACGCAGATCGTATCGCCGCCCCATTCCTCGGGCACCAGGCCATACTGGGTTAGTTCCTGCTTTACCCGATCGGGGTTGGCGGTCGGCTTGTCGATCTTATTAATCGCCACAATAATTGGGACATCAGCCGCTTTTCCGTGGTTAATCGCTTCCACCGTCTGCGGCATGACGCCGTCGTCCGCGGCCACCACCAAAACGGCAATATCGGTCACCTGGGCGCCCCGGGCCCGCATCGCGGTAAAAGCTTCGTGTCCGGGGGTATCTAAAAAGGTGATCTTTTTGTCGTTAATCTCGACTTGGTAAGCGCCAATATGCTGAGTAATCCCCCCGGCTTCGGAAGCGATCACATTCGTTTGCCGGATTGCATCAAGGAGTGAGGTTTTACCATGGTCGACATGGCCCATGATCGTCACCACCGGCCAACGGGGTTTAAGCGACTCGGGACTGTCTTCAATCTCCTCAATCAAGAGCGTCTCTTCCTCGGTTGGCGCCTTTTCAACGGTGACATTAAACTCGGCGCCTACTAAAATGGCCGTGTCCAGATCGATCTCCTGGTTGATTGTGGCCATCACCCCGAGGCCGATCAGTTTCTTGATGACTTCGGAGACCGAAACCTCAATCGCCTGGGCAAACTCTTTTACGGTAATCCGTTCCGGGATCTGCACGGATTTAACATTGGTGGTGGGATGCGGAACCGGTTTTTTCACCTCGGGTCGCTTCCTTTGCGGCTGAACCTTGTTAAAATTCTCCTTATCTTTGACGTGTCGTTTTTGTGCTTTGGGGTCGCTTTTCTTCCTCCCCTCCTCTTTGCCCGGCGGGGGGGTTGCCCATCCACGCGGGCTGGAAGAGGCGGCCTTCGCCGGTT
>JAAYMP010000011.1 GCA_012521315.1 Bacillota bacterium | reverse complement strand
TGCGCTGGTCTTCCTAAAGATCGGCGCCGCGCTTGATTTATCCTGGTTAGGTTTGCTGGCGGCCGCGCTCATCATCGGCCTTGTTGATCTTATCATTCCCTCAACCTTAAACTAAAGCGGGAGCGCCGCCCGGTTCAACGCCGCCCGGTATGGCCAAAACCGCCGTCCCCGCGCCCGGTCTCTTCCAACTCAAGGCAGGGGAGCCACGTACCCCGCACCACCGAAGCCACCACCAGCTGGGCAATGCGGTCGCCCCGTTTAATCCGAAACCCGTTCCGCCCATGGTTGATTAAAAGTACTTTAATCTCACCCCGGTAGTCTTGGTCAATGGTCCCCGGGGCATTCAAAACCGTAACCCCGAATTTGGCCGCCAAACCACTACGGGGCCGGATCTGTCCCTCGTAACCCGCCGGCAGGGCGATGGCAATCCCGGTTGGAACCAAAGCGTACTCCCCGGCAGGAAGCAGCAGTTCCCCATCGACCGCCGCCAGCAGATCCATGCCCGCCGCACCGTCGGTCATGTACTGCGGCAAAGGGAGATCGCCGGCATGGGGCAACTTTTTAACTTTAATCTGGATCGGTGGCAACATCATTCTTCCATCCTTCGGCAACCGCTTCGTCCTCGTCTTGGAAAGGCCCCAGCGCGGCTAAGGTGACCTGTTCTTCCTGGAAAAGACCGCTGGAGATCCGGATCAAATCTTCCGCGGTCACCCGTTCCACCGCCGTCAAAACCTCATCGGGCGGGATAAAGCGGCCATAGAATAATTCGGACTTGGCCAAGCGGGTCATCCGGTTGGTGGTATTCTCCAGGCTAAGCCAGAGGTTCCCTTTGATCTGTTCCTTTGCCCGGTTCAACTCTTCGGTCGGGACCGGCTCTTCCCTTAGGCGCTTCAGCTCTTTCCAGATCAGGGCAAGAACCCGGGGAAAGTTTTTCCGGCTGATTCCGGCGTAGATGGAGAACAAACCGGTATCCCGGAAAGCCGAGTAATAAGCGCCGGTCGAATAGACCAGTCCGCGCTCTTCCCTTAACTCCTGGAACAAGCGGGAGGAAGAGCTCCCCCCCAAGAGATTGTTGAGGACCAATAAAGAATAACGGTCCTGGTGTTTCCGGTGGAAACCGGGCACCCCGATACAAAGGTGTACCTGTTCGGTGTCTTTCTTCCGCAAACAGGTCGTCCCTGCGGTCTGGACCGGGCTGCTCGCCCCCGGGGAAAAACTCCCCTGCAGATTTCGCCAAAAGGCATTACACTCCTCGACCAGGCGATCGACCTCGAAATTACCAGCAATGGCCAGACAAGAATTGTCCGGCGTGTAAAATCGTTCTTTAAAGCGGATTAAATCACCCCGGCTCGTCCGGACGATACTTTCCGGGGTGCCGAGGATCGGGTGGCCGAGCGGATGGTCTTTCAACAAAGCCTGGATCATTAGGTCGTAGATTAATTCATCAGGATTGTCTTCGTACATCCGCACCTCTTCGAGGATGACATTTTTTTCTTTTTCCAATTCTTCCGGGGCAAACAGGGGGTTGATCACCATATCGGCCAGCAACTCCAGGCCCAAACGGAGGTGTTGATCGAGAATTTTTACGTAATAACAGGTGTATTCTTTTGTCGTAAAAGCGTTCAAATGCCCCCCCACCGCATCGATGGTCTCGGCAATCTGCCGGGCCGACCTTTGTGCTGTCCCTTTAAAGAGCATGTGTTCGAGCAAGTGGGAGATGCCCTGTTCCGCCGGGGATTCGTTCCTTGAACCGCAGGCGACCCAATAACCGATCGCCACGGAACGAACGCTGGGGATGTATTCGTAAACTAAAGTTAAGCCGTTTTCCAGTTTTGTCCGGTTTGACATTCGTGAAATCTCCTCATTCCGATTCTTCATCAATCATCTTCTCCATAAAATCGACAACGGAATCAATCCTCTTCTATTGTGGTTCGCGCAGCACGTGGTTTATTTTTTTAATTAAAGATCTTGGGACCCATTTTTATTCGCGATCCAAAGGGAAAACCCTTTCATTGGCGGGCAATTGCAATCAATCCTTTACTAAACAATAATCGTCAGTGACCGCTTCACCCCTTATCTTTTGCAGTTCTATACTAATCTGGTTTAATCTACATAAAGGTTCTGCTCCGCGGAGCGCGAATGTAAATAAAGCAGTTTAATTTATGTTAACACGAGGGGTAATTAAATGGAGCAAAACATTCTCACCACCGTTCTGGCGCTACTAGTCTACCTTTCTTCTGCGCTGTTTGGTGGCGGCGGTGAAACAACCGACCCGCACCTCCCGCCCACCACCGGCCCCGGGCAAGCCCCCTCCATGGTCTCGAATTTACCTTCCACCGTCGCGGTTTCGGCGGAAGCAGTCAGCATGCGGTCAGAACCCGTAACCAAAGCAAACGTCATACGCCAGCTTCAAAAGGGAACGGTCCTTACCGTCCAGGACGAAAAGGACGGCTGGTACCAAGTGACCGACGACCAAGGCAGTTCCGGCTGGATTGTCAAATGGGCCGTAAAACCCGGTTATGTTACGGTTCCAGCTACTCTGCAACAACGGGAAATCTTTGGCTATTATGCGGAGAGTTATAATGGCGACACCCGCGCCTTATCTTCCTTTACGCAAAATACCGACACCATTACGAGCATCGCCCCTTTCTTTTACCGGGTCGAGCAGAACGGAAAAATCAGCGGCCAGACTAAACCCCAGCTGATCCAGGCGGCAAAGGGGACCGGGACAAAGATCTTGGCCGTCGTCACCAACATTGATTCCTCTTCCAGCTTTAACAAAAAGACCGTAAGTTCCCTGTTGAGAAATAAATCCGCCCGGAGTACGGCCATCCGGGAGATCCTCAATCTGCTTAAGGACAACGGGTATTCCGGGGTCAACATTGACTTTGAAGGCGTCCCCCCGGCCGACCGGCCTTATTTAACCGCCTTCTTGCGGGAACTGGCCGCCACTTTACGGGCCAACAATTTACTGGTCACCGCCGCCTTGCCCGCGAAAACAGCAGCGGAAGAATGGTCCGCTTGGTCGGGGGCCTACGACTATGAAGCAATCGCCCCCTACCTGGACTTGGCGGTCCTGATGACTTATGATCAGCATTATGCGGGTGGACCGGCCGGTCCGGTCGCTTCCCAACCCTGGGTCGACAGCGTCTTGACTTATGCGCTCCGTTATTTCGCCCCGCAAAAACTGGTCATGGGCATTGCCGCCTATGGGTACGACTGGAACGACCGTTCCGGACGGGCTTTAAACCACACGGCAATTCAATCCTTGATCAAGAAACACAAGGTCACCCCGGAGTGGCACGAAGAGTTTAAAACACCCTATTTCACCTACACCGAAGGCGGAGTCCGCCACGAAGTATGGTACGAGAACCGCCGGAGTACCGCCGCCAAACTGGAATTGGTCAAGAAATACAACCTCCGTGGGGTCGCAATCTGGCGTTTGGGTTACGAAGACCCGGAAATCTGGGGTATTTTATAACAGAAAGAGGAGAGCAGACCCTCGTCGCGGAAGGGAAAGCGCTCCTCTTCTCTGTTGGCACCTGTTCTCAGGCAACTCCGAAATTACTTAAAGATCCGGTTCGCGATCTTTAATAACACCAAAACCACAAGCGCACCGAGGAGTACCGCCAGATGAGGAATGTAGTCCTGGAGTTTGACCGTGGCCGCTTGACTGAATACATTCATCACCTGGCCAATACCGGGCACGCGGTACTGCTCGATCAGGGGAAGCGAGCCCAAGACCAGACCGATTAGTAAGGGCCACACCCGCTGCTTGTTCATGAAGATGACCATCAAAACAAAGGCAATCAGTAAGACACCGCCATAAACCTTGATCCAACCAAAATTAATGTAAATTTTGTGCGTATTCACCACCAAGGTTTCGGTGCTGCCGGGGACCAACGGCTGCAACAGGAAAAAAAGCGCAATGACCGTAAAAGCACTGAAAAGAATCGTCCCGAGAAGGCCGCGAAAATCTGTTTCTTTCATCGATACACCCCTCCCTAAAAATGTAAAAAACAATTGCCCCTTCCCTAGTTAATTAATAATTCGCGGGCGATCCCTTTATACCTCCTTTTGCCCTGCCTCCTTTTCCACGAAAAAAGCCGGTTTTCCCCGGATTAACCAGCAAAGCAAAATACTTAAGCAAACTTGTAATTTCCGGTTGTAAAGAAAAGAAGAAAAACCCTTGACTCTACCCCCCGATCTGCTTATAATTATGTTTGTTGTTTTGGTTTAGCATTGGTAAACTTTAAGTTTAATTACATTAAAATTAAAACAAGACAAGGATGAAGCGGATGAAAATCGGGGAAAAAATCAGGCGTTTGCGGATTAGGAACCAATTGACCCAAGAGGAATTGGCCAACCGTTGCGAATTGTCGAAAGGCTTTATTTCGCAAGTGGAACGGGATCTGACCTCCCCTTCGATCGCGACCCTGCTTGACATCCTGGAATGCTTGGGAACGAACATTAATGAGTTTTTCAACGAAACAGTGGATGAAAAAATCGTTTTTAAAAGAGACGATATTTTTATCGGGGAAGATCCGGAGTTAAAATACCAGATCCACTGGATTGTGCCCAATGCCCAGAAAAACCGGATGGAACCCATCTTGGTCAATCTGGAGCCCGGCGGAGTCACCAAAGTCGACGACCCCCACGATGGTGAAGAGTTTGGTTTCGTTTTAGCCGGTTCCGTCAATCTCCATCTTGGCAAACAGGTCTTTAAGGCCAGAAAGAATGAGTGTTTTTACTATAAGGCGTTCGCCAGCCATTATCTCTCCAATCCAGGATCAACCAACGCAAAAGTGCTTTGGGTTTCAACCCCACCCAGTTTTTAAAGGTTCTTTATTTTTATAATTAACCGACGCGGAGGGTAGTGGAATGCAGCAGCAAATAATCATTAATCTGGTCGACATCTGCAAGGATTATAACGGGACGGAAGCCCTGAAAAACATCAACCTTTACATCCGAAAAAATGAGTTTTTGACGCTGCTTGGACCCAGTGGCTGTGGAAAAACAACCACTCTGCGGATTATCGGCGGGTTTGAAGAGCCGACCAGCGGTGACCTTTTTTTCAACGGGGTAAGGATCAACGATCTCCCCGCCTACAAACGGCGGGTCAACACGGTCTTCCAAAAATACGCCCTCTTCCCCCATCTGAACGTCTTTGAAAACGTCGCCTTTGGGCTGAAGATCAAAAAGGTCGATAAAAAGATTATTGAAGAAAAAGTCCGCACCATTTTAAACCTGGTCAACCTGGAAGGGTACGAGAAGCGGGAGATTGACTCTTTAAGCGGCGGCCAACAACAAAGGGTAGCCATTGCCCGTGCTTTGGTCAACGAACCGGAAGTTTTGCTCCTGGACGAACCTTTGGGTGCCCTTGACCTGAAATTGCGCCAAGAGATGCAGATCGAATTGAAGAATATGCAAAAACGACTGGGCATCACTTTTGTCTATGTCACCCACGACCAGGAAGAGGCGCTTTCCATGTCGGACACGGTGGTGGTCATGAAGGACGGAACGATTCAGCAGATCGGGACCCCCATTGATATCTATAATGAACCGAAAAACGCTTTTGTCGCCGACTTTATCGGCGAAAGCAACATCATCGACGGCGTTATGCTCCACGATTACCTGGTCGAGTTTGCCGGTTTGCTCTTTGACTGTGTGGACCGGGGTTTTGCCGAAGCGGAGCCGGTCGATGTGGTGGTCCGTCCGGAAGATATTCAAGTGGTGGTGGAGGAAGCCAGCCCCCTCAGGGGTGAAGTCAAGGAAGTAACCTTCAAAGGGGTACACTACGAGATGCTGGTGGACAGCGCAACCGACCCGGCCTACCGTTGGAAGATCCACAGCACGGTGATGGCGCCGGTCGGCGCGAAAGTCGGGTTAAAGATTATGCCCGATGCCATCCATATCATGAAAAAGGTGACGGTAAAATGAAGAAATATTGGGCGAGTTATCCCTATCTCCTTTGGATGGTAATCTTTATCTTCCTCCCCCTCTTGCTGGTGCTCTTTTATAGTGTAACCGTCCGGACGGAGGAGGGGGTTCGCTTTACCCTCGAGCATTTCCAAAGGTTCATGGAGCCCATTTACCTTAAAGTCCTTTATCGTTCGGTCAAGTTGGCGGTGATCTGTACGGTGATCTGCCTGGTCTTCGGTTATCCCATGGCGATGGTCCTGGCCGGGAACCATTTTAAACGGAAGCAAGTTATGGTCTTTCTTTTTGTGATGCCGATGTGGATGAATTTTCTGCTCCGCACCTACGCTTGGATGACCCTGCTAGAAAGAACCGGCTTGATCAACGCCTTCCTCTCGTGGCTGGGGCTGCCCTCCCTCAATCTACTCTATACGGAAGAAGCGGTTGTTTTGGGGATGGTCTATAATTTTCTCCCTTTTATGGTGCTCCCCATCTATTCGGTGCTGAGTAAGATCGATAAAAGCCTGATCGAAGCCGCCCAGGATCTGGGGGCCGACGATGTCACCGTTTTTCGGAAGGTTACTTTCCCCTTGAGTCTACCCGGGGTTTTTTCCGGCATCACCATGGTCTTTATGCCGGCGGTGACCACCTTCGTGATCTCGCGCCTGTTGGGCGGCGGGCAGTTCACCCTGATCGGCAATCTAATTGAACAACAGTTTTTAGTCGTCGGCGACTGGAATTTCGGCTCGGCCATTTCCATGGTGATGATGCTGGTTATCCTCATCAGTATCGGGGTCATGTCCAAGTACGAAAAGGAAAATGAAGGGAGTGGGCTCTTTTGATCCGGTTGCTAAAGAAAAGCTACGCCGCTTTGATCTATCTGTTTTTATACGCGCCCATCCTCATTCTCCTGGTCTTTTCCTTCAACGCTTCCAAAGCGCGGGGAAACTGGACGGGGTTCACCCTAAAGTGGTATCTGGAACTCTTTCAAGACCGGCAGATTATGAAAGCCCTTTACCATACGATGGTTATTGCCGTGCTCTCTTCCGCCATCGCCACGGTCATTGGCACGGCGGCGGCCATTGGGATTCACAACATGAAAAAGCTGAAGAAGAAGATTGTCATGAACATCACCTACATCCCGGTGGTCAATCCGGATATTGTGACCGGCTTATCTTTGATGCTCCTGTTCATCTTTACCAAGTTTCGCCTGGGTTTCGTCTCTTTACTTTTGTCCCATATTACCTTTAACCTTCCCTATGTGATCCTTTCCGTCCTGCCTAAGTTAAGACAGTTGGACAAAAACCTTTATGAGGCGGCTTTGGATCTGGGGGCCACCCCCTTTTACGCCTACCGGAAAGTAATCCTGCCCGAGATTATGCCGGGGGTGATCACTGGGCTTTTACTCGCATTTACACTCTCCATCGATGATTTTGTGATCAGCTTCTTTACCACCGGCTCCGGGGTCTCCACCCTGTCGATCATTGTTTACTCAATGGCGCGGCGCGGGATCAACCCAAAGATCAACGCCCTCTCAACCCTGCTCTTTGTGGCCGTTCTCCTCTTGTTGTTCATTGTTAATTTGCGGACGTCCGGAACGTCCCACGAGCATAAAAAAAGGAGTGAGCAAAAATGGTAAAGAAATGCCGGTTCTTACTGGCGGCGGTCCTTTTGGCGGGTTTTGTCTTAACCCTTTCCTCCTGTGGTCAGGACAAACGGGTGGTCCTGAACGTATACAATTGGGGCGATTACATCGATGAATCCGTGATCGACCTCTTCGAAAAGAAGCATAATATCAAAGTAAACTACGATACCTTCAGCACCAACGAGGATATGTATGTTAAGATCAAATCCGGCGGGGCCGACTACGACGTGCTCTTTCCTTCCGACTACACCATCGAGCGGATGATTAAGGAAGATATGCTGTATAAACTGGACTTTGACAACATCCCGAATTATAAATACATTGATGACCGTTTCAGAAACCTTGACTATGACCCGAACAACGAATACTCTGTTCCGTACATGTGGGGGACCGTCGGTATTCTCTATAATAAAACGATGGTGAAAGAACCGGTCACCAGTTGGCGGATTCTTTGGGACAAAAAGTACAGCAAACAGATTCTGATGCTCGACAGTCAACGGGATTCCATCGGGGTTGCCCTAAAAATGCTTGGCTATGACATGAACACCCGGAATCTTGCTGAGTTGGAAGCCGCCAAAGAGGCGCTCATTGAACAAAAGCCGTTGGTCCTGGCATACGTCGGCGATGATGTCAAGGACAAAATGATTGCGGGCGAAGCGGCTTTGGCTGTGGTCTGGTCCGGCGATGCCATCTATATGAAACGGGAAAACCCGGATCTGGAATATGCGCTACCCCAGGAGGGGAGCAACCTCTGGTGCGACGCCATGGTCATTCCCAAGACCAGCAAGAACAAGGCCGCCGCTGAACTCTTCATCAACTTCATGTGCGAACCGGAGATCGCCTATAAAAATGCGGATTACATCGGGTACTCCAGTCCCCACACGGAAGTGAAAAAAATGCTCGATCCAGAATTAGTTGCCGACAAGGCGGCCTATCCTGATGAAGAAGACCTGGTCAATTATGATATCTTTAAAGATCTGGGCGATTACTTGAAAGTCTACGACCGGATCTGGACCGAGGTCAAATCCCATTAAAACGGTTGGTTTATAAAAGCCGGTCCCATCCTCACTCTGTAGCGGAGGATGGGACCGGCTTTTCCCTTTTAATCCTTTGTTGTTTAGGCGGAACCATGCATTATTGTTAACTTTTAAAAGTGGTCCAAACTGTCGTGGACAAAGTTGGTTGCCCCGTTCCCATTGACCGGACGCTGTTTCAATCCTGCGGTCATCGGGGTTTCTTTACCCGTCCCCAATCCGCCGCCCGGGGCGGCGGATGGCGTTGCCAGGCCTTCCGTTCTCCGTCGGGACGGCGGGCGATCCTCCTCCACTTTGAACCGGGCAACATTCTCCCGGAGCTTCGCCGCCTCTGCATCCAAAGCCTGGCTAGTGGCGCTGATCTCTTCAACCATCGCAGCGTTCTCTTGGGTCACCTGATTAAGCTGTTCGATCGAAGACTGGATCTGTTCGGCCGCCCCCGCTTGCTCCCGCATAGCCGCCGCCACTTCCACAACCAGATCCGAGGTTCGCTTGGTGTTCTCCACAATCCGCTGGAGCATCTCGAAGGACTTACGGGTCAACTCGTTACCGCGTTCGACCCGGCGCACGCTTTCACTGATCAGTTCTTCGATCTCTTTTGCCGATTCGGCGGTCCGTTGCGCCAAATTCCGGACTTCGGCCGCCACCACCGCAAAGCCCCGCCCTTGCTCCCCGGCCCGGGCCGCCTCAACCGCAGCGTTAAGGGCTAAAAGATTGGTTTGGAAAGCGATGTCGTTGACCACCTTGATGATCTCCGCAATCTGTTTGCTGCTGTTTGAGATCTCGGCCATCGCGTTGATCGTTTCGGCAATCGATTGCTCACCTTCATTGACCGCTTCTAAGGTAACCTGGGCAACTTGGTTGGCTTGTTCGGTATTGTTGGATACGCTCCGGATCGAAGAAGTTACCTCTTCGATGGTGGAAGAGATTTCTTCCAGGGAAGAGGCTTGCTCCTGAGTACGCTGGGAAAGATCCTGATTACCGGCGGCAATCTGGGTCGAAACCATATGGACACTCTCCGAAGAGCGGACAACAATGGCAAAGGAATCCCTTAATGCCTTGGCCGCCCTGTTGAGCTGAGCAGCCATCTCGCCAATCTCGTCCCGCCGGTCGATGGTGAAATTAACCGTAAAATCACCCGCCGCCAGTTGCGTTAATACATCGTGGAACCCCAAAATTGGACGGGCCAGCGAACG
>JAAYMP010000130.1 GCA_012521315.1 Bacillota bacterium | reverse complement strand
TGCCGAAGGGGGAAGGGCGTCCTTAACCACGGCGATGATCAGGTCGCCGACCCCGGCATAACGTTTTTTGGAACCGCCCAAGACGCGGATGCACATCAGTTTTTTTGCTCCGGAGTTATCAGCCACGTTAAGGTAGGACTCCACTTGTATCATAACTGTATCCCCCTTTCCATCCACATTTCAGAGAGGTTATCGCCCATCGACCAAACCACAAGGAACGGCTTACTCCGCTTTCTTGATGATCGACACGACCCGCCAACGTTTTTCCTTGCTTAAAGGCCTGGTCTCCATAATCTTCACTTCGTCGCCGATCCGGCACTCGTTGTTCTCGTCATGGGCTTTAAACTTCGTCGTCCGTTTGATGGTTTTTCTATACAACGGGTGCTGTTCAACCCGCTCAACGGCAACAACGACCGTTTTGTCCATTTTATCACTGACAACCCGACCAACTCTCGTCTTTCTCCCGGCAAGACGCTCAGACATTTCTCATCCAACCTCCTTTTATGCCCTAATTTTCGTTTCCCGTTCGTGCATGATCGTTTTCACCCGAGCAATATCCTTCCGAACGGCTTTCACCCGTGCTGAATTATCCAGTTGACCGGTGGCCAACTGAAAACGAAGGTTGAAGAGTTCCGTCTTGAGGTCAGCGAGTTTCTTTTGCAGTTCTTCACTGGTCAATGCCCTAATTTCTTCAGCTTTCATTGGACTCACCACCCGCTTCCTCACGTTTTACAACTTTTGTCTTGATCGGCAGTTTATGCCCGGCTAGGCGCAGCGCTTCACGGGCCAATTCTTCATCAACCCCGCTAATCTCAAACATGATCCGGCCCGGTTTCACCACGGCCACCCAGTGTTCGGGCGATCCTTTACCGCTCCCCATCCGGGTCTCGGCCGGTTTAGCCGTAACCGGTTTATCGGGAAAAATTTTAATCCAAACCTTACCACCGCGCTTGATATGACGGGTTAAGGCAATACGGGCCGCCTCGATCTGGACGTTCGTAATCCAGCCCGGTTCCACGGCTTGCAACCCATAATCGCCAAGGGTAAGTTGGGAACCGCGGTAAGCCGCCCCTTTCATCCGACCACGCATCACCTTACGGTGTTTGACTCTCTTCGGAACCAACATTTACTTTCCCTCCCCACCCTCAGCAGCCTTTTTTTCCGGGAAAACCTCGCCTTTATTAATCCAGACTTTCGCACCAATCTTACCGTAGGTGGTACTGGCTTCGGCAAAACCATAATCGATATCCGCCCGCAACGTATGCAGAGGTACTTTCCCTTCACTATAACCCTCAGTCCGGGCAATCTCGGCCCCCATCAGGCGGCCGCTGCATTTAATCTTCACGCCCAAAGCACCCAGTTTCATCGCCCGGCTAATCGCCTGTTTCATCGCCCGGCGGTAAGAACTCCGGCGTTCCAGTTGGAAACAGATGTTCTCCGCCACCAACTGTGCATTGAGGTCCGGAGCTTTAACCTCGGCAATGTTCAACGACACCTGCTTGTCGGTTAACTTCTCCAAACTCTTACGGAGGTTCTCCACTTCCGTACCGCCGCGGCCGATCACCATCCCCGGCCGGGCCGTGTGGATCGTCACTTTAACCCGGTTCGCCGCTCTTTCGATCTCCACCCGGGCAATCCCGGAATTGAAGAGTTTTGATTTGATAAACCGGCGGATCTTCAAATCCTCGTGAAGGAGGGTGGCATAATCTTTCTCTGCAAACCAACGGCCTTCCCAATCACGAATGATCCCAACCCGAAGACCAACCGGATGAACTTTCTGCCCCATTTCCTCAACCCTCCTTCTCTTGGACGATAATTGTGATATGACTGGTTCTTTTCCGAATGGCCGCGGCCCGTCCTTGCGCCCGGGCCCGGAACCTTTTCATCGCTGGCCCTTGGTCGACCAGGGCTTTGGCAACCACTAAATTATTGCGGTTTAAGTCATGATTATTCTCCGCATTGGCCACGGCTGAATTTAGGACTTTCTCCAAAACTTCCGCCGCCGCCCGGGGTGTAAACTTTAGGATCTGCAGTGCTTCGTCCACGGCTTTGCCTTTAATTTCGTTCGCCACTTGGCGCACCTTGCGTGGCGCGATCCGGACATAACGTGCTACTGCTTTGGCTTCCATTGACTCGCCTCCCCTCGTTCTTTGGACGAATCCTCTAATTTATCGTTCTTCCGGTCTTACCGTCAATATTAATAAACCAAGTTCATTCCCGCTTACTTCAAACCGGTGCTTTTTTCGGTCTTGCCGCCGCTATGTCCACGGAAAAGACGGGTCGGCACAAATTCACCCAGTTTATGCCCGACCATGTCCTCGGTTATATAAATCGGGACATGCTTACGACCATCATGAATGGCCAAAGTATGGCCGACCAGTTCCGGGAAGATTGTTGACCGGCGCGACCAAGTTTTAATCACTCGTTTTTCGCCGCTTTTATTCATCGCAACGACTTTCTTGAGCAAATTGGGGTCAATAAACGGACCTTTTTTTAATGAACGGGCCATCTATCCTTCCTCCCTTCCGGCCTCATGCCCGACGTTTAATGATCAGCCGATCGGATGGTTTCTTCTTCCGCGTCCGGTGGCCAAGCGCCGGTTTACCCCAAGGCGTAACCGGAGCCCGCCCAATCGGCGAACGGCCTTCACCACCACCATGGGGGTGGTCCACCGGGTTCATCACCACACCGCGCACCGTCGGGCGAATCCCAAGCCAGCGTTTGCGTCCGGCTTTACCGATGGTAATATTCTCATGGTCGATGTTGCCAACCTGCCCGATGGTGGCCATACACTCCAGGCGAATCAGCCGGACCTCCCCCGAAGGCAACCGGACATGGGCATATTCACCTTCTTTGGCCATCAGTTGGGCACCGACGCCGGCGCTTTTCACCAACTGTCCGCCGGCTCCCTTAACCAACTCCAAGTTGTGAATGACCGTACCGGTCGGGATATTGGCGAGGGGTAAGGCATTCCCCACCTTGATATCGGCCTCCGGGCCGGAAACAACCGTGTCGCCGACTTGCAACCCATCCGGCGCAATGATGTACCGCTTCTCCCCGTCGGCATAGTGGAGGAGCGCAATCCGGGCTGTCCGGTTCGGATCGTACTCAATAGCCGCCACTTTGGCCGGAATTCCAAATTTATCCCGTTTAAAATCAATCCGCCGGTACATCCTTTTGTGCCCGCCGCCCCGGTGCCGCACGGTAACCCGTCCCTGCGCGTTGCGGCCACCGGTCTTGCGCAACGGTTCGAGCAAAGACTTTTCCGGTTTGGTCTTGGTAATCTCTTCAAAGGAGGATACGGAGACAAAACGACGACCGGGCGAAGTGGGTTTGTATTTCTTAATAGCCACGTTAAAACCTCCTTTACCACAAAAGTGGATCAGACGCCTTCAAAAAACTCAATGCGGCTCCCTGGCTCCAAGGTCACAATGGCCTTCTTCCAGTTGGCGCGGCGCCCCTCATGGCGTCCCATCCTTTTCATCTTCCCCAACATCTGCATGGTATTGACGTCCAGGACTCGAACGTTAAAAATACTTTCGATTGCTTCCTTGATCTGAACTTTATTCGCCCGCCGGTCAACCGCGAAACAATACTTGTTCATCTCCATCAGGCGCGTACTTTTCTCGGTCACAATCGGTTTTTTAATGATATCACGCGGATCCATTATGCCAACGCCTCCTCGATGCGGCTCACGGCCTCTTTGGTCAATAGCAGGTGGTCGTGGAGGAGAATATCGTAAACATTAAGGCCATCCGTCTTTAGGGCTGAGACCCCCGGTAAATTCCGCACCGACTTGTTTACGATTTCATCTTTCTCCGCGAGCACCACCAGGGTTTTGGCGTTCGCCACGTTTAAATTGTTTAACACCGCAAGGGCGGCTTTGGTTTTTGGCGTTTCAAATTTCAAGTCTTCCAAAATGAACAGTTTATCGTCCTTTACCTTCGCCGTCAAGGCTGACCGCAAAGCCTGACGCCAGGCTTTCTTCGGCATTTTAAAACCGTAAGCGCGGGGTTGCGGTGGGAAGATCACGCCACCCCCCACCCACAACGGCGATCTCCTGCTGCCGTGACGGGCGCGGCCGGTTCCCTTTTGTCGCCAAGGTTTGGCGCCGCCACCGCGGATTTCACCTCTGGTTTTGGCCTTCGCCGTACCCAAACGGCGGGAGGCCAGTTGCATCCGGACCGCCTGGTGCAAGAGGTGTTCATTAATCTCGGTGGCAAAGACCGTATCGGCCAGGTTCATCTCGCCGACCTTTTTCCCGTCCATATTATAAACCGGTAAAATCGGCATGCCAATCCTCCTCTCCTCTGGGTAATCCACCTAGTTGCTTGCTTTCACACTCTTTTTGACTTGGAAAAACGCGCCGTTACGGCCAGGGACGGCTCCCTTTATTAAAAGGAGGTTCTTCCCCGGATCAATCTTGATTATCTCCAAACCTTGGATCGTAACACGGTTTCCGCCCATCCGCCCGGGAAGTTTCCGCCCTTTAAACACTCTCTCGGGTCCGGTTGCCCCCAGCGAACCGGGCCGCCGGTGATACATCGAACCGTGGGACATGGGCCCGCGGTTGAAATTATGCCTTTTTACGCCACCGGCAAAACCTTTCCCTTTGGCCTGGCCGACCACATCCACCAACTCTCCCGCTTTAAACAAGGAGACGTCAATGGCTTCACCCACTTTGTACTGGTCGGCTTCTTCCGGACTGATCCGAATCTCACGCAAAAACCG
>JAAYMP010000129.1 GCA_012521315.1 Bacillota bacterium | reverse complement strand
GTTGGTCGATGGGACCGGTTGGAAAAGAGCATTGGAACGCCAGGTCATCCTCGATCTGGACCGGGAGGGAATTGTCCCGGTGCGGGGGAAAAAAGCCTTGTTGACGGTGGCATTTGACCGTTATAGCATGGCTCAGGCCTTTGCCGAACTAAATTCCGATTTAAGCTGCGGGGATCTGGTCTTCTCTTTTGGCTTACCCTTTTTGATCCGCGGATTCCACAAGTTGCACCTGGTGATCCGGACTTTGGCGCCCGTCGTTTGTCTCCTGCCCTTTACCTGGCTTTATCCCACCGGGAAGCGGGAAGAATACGTGGAAGACCCGCGCAAGTTTGCCCGTTTTTATCAAGAAGCCGACATTATTGCCGGCGATTACCTTTACATCCAACGCTTCATGCCGGACGACCTTAGCGGGAAGATCATCATCACCAACACGGTGACCCAGCAGAACGTGGCCGATTTAAAGGCCCGGGGGGTAAAAACACTGGTGACCACCACTCCCAATCTGGGGGGGCGTTCTTTCGGCAGTAACCTGATCCAGGCGGTAACCGTGGCCTATTTGGGGAAAAACCCGGAAACCATCACCGATGAAGAGTATGTGCGGGTAACCCGGGAATTGGGCTTTACGCCCCGGGTTGAACAGTTAAACGGTTAACTGGTCCTGCTTGGGGGGCGGGAAGGAAGTTGGACAAGGAGGGATCATAGTGACACGTCCAAAGACGATGGGGCGAAAGGGAATGGTCATTGGCTTCTGCCTGCTTTTGGCCTTAAGTATACGGGCGGGCGAGTTTCCTTTGCAGCTTGCCGACCAGTTTGGACGGGAGATCACCCTGGAACGGCTTCCGATGCGGATTGTCTCCGGCTCGCCGGGCAATACGGAGATCCTTTTTGCTTTGGGGCTTGCCGGCCGTATCGTGGGGGTCACCGACTGGTGTGACTATCCCTCGGCGGCGCGGCACAAACCGAAGATCGGCAATATCACCCCCATGAACCTGGAAAGAGTCCTCGCCCTCCAGCCGGATCTGGTTTTGGCCTGCAATCTGAACGGGAAAGAGCCGGTCGAAAACCTTACGGCGCTTGGGGTGCCGACCTTTGCCCTTAACCCGGTCTCTTTTGCGGACTTAAGCGCGGCGATCCGTTTGGTTGGCCGCTTAACGGCCACCGAGGAAACGGCGGAGCAATTGGCGTGGGCGCTTGAAACCGCCCTTGACAATTTGCGGCGGGAAGGAGGACGCTCCGGATCCAAACCCAAGGTTTTCATCGCCATTGGCTCTGATTTGGCCGATCTGTGGACGGCCGGCACCGGAACGTTTTTGGATGAGGCCGTCACTGTCCTGGGCTGGGAGAATATCGCCGGGGGATTGGGATTTAGCTGGGGTCAGATCGCGTTGGAGTATATTTTGGCGCAAAACCCGGCGGTTATTCTGACCGAATTGGCCCCGGATGTTTTCGCGCAGGATCCGTTCTTCCGGGAACTGGCGGCGGTAAAGCGCAACCAGGTCTTCCAGATCAATATCGATATCTTTTCCCGGCCGGGCCCCAGGCTCGTTACGGCTTTGCAAGATCTGAAGCATCTTGGAGAACAGGTTCAGGAATGAAAACAAAAACCAAGTATCGCTTGCTTTTAGCCGGGTTAATAATGGGGGTCGGCCTTACCGGGCTGGCCGCTTTAAGCCTGGGCCCCGTGCCGCTAAGTTTTCCTCTTGATTCGTTTCAGGCCAAAATCTTGTTTGATCTACGTTTACCCCGGATTCTTCTGGCCTTAATGGTGGGGGCGGCTTTAGCCGTGGCGGGCGTTCTCTTTCAGGGTTTGTTCCGCAATCCGTTGGCGGACCCCTATGTGCTGGGGACTTCGTCCGGCGCGGCCTTTGGGGCTACCATTGCTGTTTTTTCCGGGATGAACCTCCGTTTCTTCGGTTTGAGTGCCCGCCCGCTTTTTGCCTTTGGCGGGGCCTTACTGGCCACAGCCCTTGTTTATTCCTTGGGCCGGTCCGGGAGGCGGCCGGCGCTGACGATGATGCTTTTAGCCGGAATTGCGGTGGGCGCTTTTTTTTCCGCCATGACCTCGTTACTTTTGTTCTTTCGCCAACAAGAGCTGGCCAAGATCATGTTTTGGATGATGGGCGGGTTTGCCTATGCCCGTTGGGCCGAGGTCCGCATCGTCCTGCCTTATCTCGGCGGCGCGTTTTTGTACAGTTGGAGCTTGGCCCGGCAGCTTAACCTGCTTCTCCTGGGGGAGGAAAAAGCCCATCAGCTCGGGTTGGCCGTGGGGGATTTTCAACGCCGGATTGTCATGACGGCTTCGGTTTTAGTGGCGGCGGCGGTCAGCGTCAGCGGGGCGATCGGCTTTGTCGGGATGGTCGCCCCCCATATTGTTCGCCTCCTGATCGGCCCCGACCACCGGTCCTTGCTTCCAGCCTCTGCTTTGGCCGGCGGTTTATTGTTGCTCGTCGCCGATACACTGGCCCGGATTTTGCTCTACCCGGTTGAACTGCCGGTTGGTGTTTTAACCTCTTTTATTGGCGGGCCATTCTTCCTTTATCTCTTATCTCTCTTGCAAAAGGGTCGATCTGATTGGTACTAGAGGGGAGCGGATAACGGTGGCGGGACCAATCCTTGCGGTGGAAGGCCTCTCCTTTTCCTTTGGCAAGCGGCCGGTTTTAGCCGATCTTAATTTTACTGTGCCCACTGGAGGGTTTACCGGAATCGTTGGCCCGAACGGCTCCGGGAAGACCACTTTACTGAAGTGTCTCAACAAAGCTTTGCCCCCGACGCGCGGGCGGATCACCTTTATGGGGCAGGATTTGGCCGGGATAAAACTGCGGGCCTTGGCCCGGCAGATCGGGGTGGTCCCCCAACAGTGGGAGACGCCCTTTGCCTTTACCGTCCGGGAAGTGGTGATGATGGGGCGTTTCCCCTATCTTCGAAGGTGGGCGGGTGCGCGCCAAGAAGACCGGGCGGTGGTTGAAGAAGCAATGCGGGCTACGAACACCTGGATGCTGGCGGATCGTTTGGTTACGGAACTCAGCGGGGGTGAGCGGCAGCGGGTCCTGATTGCGCAAGCTTTGGCGCAAACCCCGTGCCTCCTTATGTTGGATGAGCCCACTTCTTACCTGGATGTCAATCAGACGCTGGAGATCTGCACGTTGCTGACCAACTTGATCCGGACCAAAGGCCTGACCGTGCTGGCGGTCTTTCATGACCTCAATTTGGCGGCCCGTTACTGTCAACGGTTGATCATGTTAAAAGAGGGACGGATTTACGCCCAGGGTGCGCCGGAGGCGGTCTTGTCCAGCCCGAACGTAACGGCGGTGTTTGGGGTGGAAACGGTGGTGGGAGCTGAACCTTTTAACGGCCGGCCGCACCTCTATTTTTCCCTGCCCCAAAGGAAAGAGCGGTCAACGAACCGGAGGCAAGAACGGTCTTCCGGTGCCGAATAAAAAGAAATGCTTGCCAGAAAACAGGCACCATGATATACTCATTGATGGTGCAAATGACACACGCTTTTGGACCCGTACCAAGGTGCCCAAGAGGGTTTGGTGGGGGGAGGAAGAAAGCGGAGGCCAAACCAAGCAGGAAGGAGGTGACCAGTTGTGGCAGTGATCACCATGAAACAGCTTTTGGAAGCAGGTGTTCATTTCGGTCACCAGACAAGACGTTGGAACCCTAAGATGGCGCCCTACATTTTTACGGAACGGAACGGGATCTATATCATCGATCTCCAGAAGACCGTGAAAATGGTTGAAGAGGCCTATCATTTTATCCGTGAGACGGCGGCGAACGGTGGGACCGTCTTGTTCGTCGGGACGAAAAAACAGGCGCAGGACGCCATCCGTGAGGAGGCGATCCGCTGCGGCATGTTCTATGTCTCCCAACGCTGGCTGGGCGGAATGCTGACCAACTTTGCCACCATTCGTTCGCGGGTCGAGCGTTTGAAAAAGATTGAACAGATGGCCGAGGATGGTTCATTCACGGTGCTTCCGAAGAAGGAAGTCCTCCAGTTGGAGAAGGAGCGGGAAAGACTGGAGAAGTTCCTAAACGGCGTTAAAGAGATGAACCGGTTGCCGGATGCGCTTTTTGTGGTTGACCCGCGGAAGGAACGGATCGCCGTGGCCGAGGCACGGAAACTGAATATTCCGATTGTGGCAATTGTCGATACCAACTGCGATCCGGATGAGGTTGATTACGTGATCCCCGGTAATGACGATGCCATTCGGGCCGTGCGGCTCCTTTCGGCGACCATTGCCGACGCCGTAATCGAAGGACGCCAAGGCGAACAGTTCTCTGAAGCGGAACCCGCCGGTGACGAGACCGTCGATACGGCCGCGGAAGAGGAAATGCCGGTTGAGATTGATGACGAGGATGCCCTGACCGAAGAGGAAACGGTCTCGGCGGACAATTAACAAAAGGGGTGAGCGGCGGGGTTTTAAGCCTCCCCTCCCCCTTTTTTTAAAAGATGAGGTCTGGCGGCTTCTCGGCCGGTGTCAGGGTTGACCGTGATGGGGATAATAGGGTGGAGAAGACCGCACGGCAGACAATAATCGGTGAAAGGAAGGGATATGATGGAGATCTCCGCTTCTATGGTGAAGGAGCTTCGGGAAAGAACCGGAGCTGGGTTCATGGACTGTAAACGGGCGCTGAATGAGTGTAATGGTGATTTCGAAAAGGCCGTGGCGTATTTACGGGAAAAAGGATTGGCCTCTGCGGCGAAGAAAGCGGGACGGATTGCGGCCGACGGTCTGGTTGGCGCCTTTGTCAATGCGGACCGGACCAACGGCGCCCTGGTAGAAGTTAACTGCGAAACCGACTTCGTGGCTAAAACCGAAGATTTTCACGCTTTTGTCCAGGAACTGGCTGAACATATAGTAAAGCATGCCCCCAAAGCGGTTTCTGCTGAGGACGAAGGAGCCCAAGCCCCATACTTACTGGATCAGCCCTTTAAAGGGCAGCAAACCGTGGGTCAATATGTTACCGAGCTTGTGGCGAAAACGGGCGAAAAGGTGACCGTCCGGCGCTTTGCCCATTACCAGACGGAGACCAACGGTTTTGTGCAGGAGTACATCCATATGAACGGTAAGATTGGCGTCCTGATCGAACTGGCCGTTAGTGATGACAGGCTGAAAGACCAAGAGGAACTGACGACCTTGGCGAAGGATCTGGCGATGCAGGTGGCTGCGGCCAGACCCCAATATGTGCGCCGCGCCGACGTGCCGGAGTTGTTGGTTGAAGAGGAGAAAAAGATCTACCTTGCCCAGGCGATGAATGAGGGTAAACCGGCCCAGATCGCCGAGAAGATTACCCTTGGCCGGTTGAACAAGATGTATCAGGAGATCTGCTTGGAAGAGCAAGCCTTTATCAAGGATAATACGCGGACGATCGCGGCCCTGGTGGCCGAGACCGGGAAAAAAATGGGCGGCGAGATCAAAATTGTTCGTTTTGCCCGTTACGAAAAGGGCGAAGGGATCGAAAAGCGGCAGGATGATTTTGCGGCTGAGGTTATGTCCCAGATCAAAGCCTAGGGGACACCGTTGGTGTTCCCTTTTTTTTGCAGGATTTTTTTGGACAAGCGAGAAGATCAATTTGCACTGGGGGTAAAGCCGAATGGAAAAACCGAAATACCGACGGATTATGCTTAAACTCAGCGGTGAAGCTTTAGCCGGGGAAAAAGGTTTTGGTCTCGACCATGAAGTGGTCATGAAGATTGCCCGCCAGATCCAGGAGGTGGTCGCCCTGGGGGTCGAAGTTTCCGTGGTGGTCGGCGGCGGGAACTTCTGGCGGGGGGCGACCGCGAGTTCGCAGGGGATTGACCGGGCGACGGCGGACTATATGGGAATGCTGGCCACCGTCATGAACGCTTTAGCCCTCCAGGATGCCTTCGAAAAAATCGGACTGGACACCCGGGTGTTAACCGCGATTGAGATGCGGGAAGTAGCCGAGACTTATATCCGGCGCCGGGCCATCCGCCACCTGGAAAAAGGTCGGGTGGTCATCTTCGGGGCCGGGACGGGCAACCCCTTCTTCTCAACGGATACGGCGGCAGCCTTACGGGCGATTGAGGTCGATGCCGAG